>JBAQGU010000792.1:0-2812 GCA_049287975.1 Roseiarcus sp. | reverse complement strand
CTACCGAGACGTCAGCTTCAAGCTTCGCGCCGGGGAGATCCTCGGGATCGCCGGCGTCATCGGCTCGGGTCGCGAGGAGCTGACGCGCACGCTCGCCGGCTTCGCTCCGCATGATGGCGGCAGGCTCAGGATCGCCGACCGCGAGGCGAGGCTGACGACGCCCGCCGAGGCGGTCGATCTCGGCATCGGCTACGTCCCGCGCGAACGGCGCGTCGAAGGTCTCGTGCTGTTTCTATCGGTTTCGGCGAATATCACCTTGGCGGCGCTCTCCAGCCTGACGCGTTGGGGCCTGATCGACGCGCGCGAGGAACGGCGAAGGGCGGAGAATTGGGTCGACCGGCTGAAGGTTCGCACGCCGAATATATCCGCGCTCTGCCTCAACCTCTCCGGCGGCAACCAGCAGAAAGTCGTGCTGGCGAAATGGCTCGAGGCCAAGGCCAGGATTCTCGTGCTCGATCACCCGACCCGCGGCCTCGACGTCGGCGCCAAGGAGGAAGTCTACGAGCTCATTCGCGCCATTACCGCCGAAGGCCTCGCGATCGTCCTGACCTCCGACACCCTGGAGGAGACGATCGGCCTCAGCCACAGCGTGATCGTCATGCGCGATGGCGCGATCACGCATCGCGTCGAAGCGAACCCAGGCGGCAAGCCGCGGCAGATCGACCTCATCGGACACATGGTCTAGTGCGAAGCGTCGCAGATCTTACTCCTCTCCCCGCCTCTTGCGGGGATAGGCCGGGTGAGGGGCCTGGGTGATTGGCTGCTCGGTCGCAACACAGCGCGGATTTGCCGCAAACATTGAAGTGCTCGGGGCCGTCCTACGATGGCCGCCTGCGGCTAATCCCCCGCGCCCCTCACCCGTCCTCTCCCCGCGCAAGGGGCGCGGAGAGAGGGGAAGAGGAGCCAGAATGAACGACGGACGGGATCCCGCATGGCGATGAAACGGGCGATCACGCTGAAGTCCTACGACTTGCGCAAATGGTTGCCGCTGGCGACGCTCGCCGCGCTCGTGATCGTCGTCGGCGTCGCTCAGCCGAGCTTTCTGCAACCCGCTGCGCTGCTGGATCTCTTCAGCGACACCGCGGTGCTGTTCACGCTCGCGACCGGCGTCACATTCGTCATCATGCTCGGCGGCATCGATCTGTCGATTCAGTCCATGGCCTCGCTGGCGAGCGTCATCGTCGCGCTGACCGTCGCCCGTCTCGGCTATGGCTCGTTCCTGTTGGCCATCGCCATTGGCGCGGTCGCCGGGCTGCTCTCCGGGATCGTCCACGTTCGGCTGAAAATTCCTTCGTTCATCGCCACGCTCGCGATGGGCGGCGTCCTTTTCAGCGCGGCGCTGGTGATCTCCAAGGAGCGCTCCATCACCCTGGACGACGCGGGGCGCGCCTATCAGAATTGGATCACCGGCCACGCGCTCGGCGCGCCCAACGTCATTGTCGTCGGCCTGATCGTGCTGGCGGTCGCTCATTTGCTGCAAGCGCATACGCGGTTCGGCCGCTACAGCGCCGCGATAGGGGCGGGCGAGCCTGCGGCCTACGCCTCCGGTGTGAAGGTGAGCCGGCAGAAGATCTTTGCCTTTGTGCTCTCGGCGGCGTTTGCCGCGCTGGCGGGGGTCATCCTCGCCGGGCGCCTCGCGAGCGGATCGCCGACCTTGGCGGCCGAACTCCTGCTGCCTTCGATAGCCGCGGTCGTGGTGGGGGGAACCGCGATAACCGGAGGCGTCGGGAGCATCTGGCGCACGCTGGTCGGCGCGTTGATCATTTCCGTCGTGCGCATCGGCATGACGTTTCTCGGCGTGAATATTTTTGCGCAGAACATCGTTTTCGGGGCGGTGCTGATCGGCGCGGTCGCCATCACCATCGACCGGTCGAAGATGCCGATAGTCAAATGACAGGGAGTAGCAGCGATGGATCTGGGACTTAAAGACAAGGTCGCGGTGATCACTGGCGGCAGCGTCGGCATTGGACTTGGCGTCGCCAAGGGGCTCGCCGCCGAGGGCGCTCATGTTGCCATCGCCGCCCGCAACGCCGAGCGGTTGGAGGCGGCGCGCGCGGAGATCGCGGGCGCATCCGCGGTTCGGGTCGTCGCCGTGGCCTGCGATGTCGCGACTCCCGAAGGCGTCGCGGAGGTGGTGCGGGCCGCGGAGAAGGAGTTTGGCGGCGCTGACATCCTCGTCAACAACGCCGGGACCGGCAGCAACGAGACGATCATGGATGCCGACGACGCGAAGTGGCAGTCCTATTGGGACCTCCACGTCATGGCGGCCGTCCGTCTGGCGCGCGGGCTCGTGCCCTCGATGCGGCGGCGCGGCGGCGGCGTCATCCTCAACAACGCCTCGATCTGCGCGGCCCAACCGCTATGGTACGAGCCGATCTACAATGTCACCAAGGCCGCGCTCGTCATGCTCTCGAAGAACATGGCGACCGAATTCATCAAGGACGGCATCAGGGTCAATGCGATCAATGCCGGGTTCGTGCTGACCCCGGACTGGATCAAGACCGCCAAACAGCTGACGGCGGACAAGGGCGGCGACTGGCAGGGTTACATCGACAATCTCGCCAAGGAAAACGCGCCGATCGGGCGCTTCGCCTCGCCGGAGGAGATCGCGGACTTCGTCGTCTTCCTGTGTTCGGCGCGAGCCAGCTATTCGGTGGGGTCTGCGTATTTCATCGACGGCGGGATGCTGAAGACGATATGAGCGGCGGAGTGAGGATTTTCTGGTTTCGTGACTTTTCAATGGTTTGCAGCCAGGAAAATTTTCCTCCCCTTCGGCCGCGCGACGCTTCGCCGACGGCCTTCCGCCCGGAGC
>JBAQGU010000791.1:0-6082 GCA_049287975.1 Roseiarcus sp. | reverse complement strand
ATGCCGGAGCCGGCGATCATCGTCGGCGCGGACGATCGCGCCGCCGCCGCCAACAAGCCCGCGCTCGCGCTGTTGCCAGCGCTGCGGATCGGCGAGCCGCTCGTCCTGGCCTTGCGCTCGCCCGACGTCATAGACGCGATCCGCACGGTCACCGTGACCGGCGAAGCGGAGACCGCGTTGTGGAGCGAGCGGGTGCCGATCGAGCGACTGTTCGAGGTCTGCGTCGCGCCGCTCGCCACCGACGCGGGCGTGGTCGTCGCTACGCTGCTGACCCTGCGCGACCTGACGGAATCGCGACGGGTGGAGCGAATGCGCGCCGACTTCATCGCCAACGCCAGCCACGAATTGCGCACGCCGCTGGCCTCGCTGCTGGGCTTCATCGAAACCCTGCAGGGCTCCGCGCACGCCGATGCGAAGGCGCGCGACAAATTCCTCGCCATCATGCGCGAACAGGGACGCCGGATGGCCCGCCTGATCGACGATCTCCTGTCGCTGTCGCGAATCGAGCAGAAGCAGCATGTGCGCCCGGAGGCGGCGGTCGATTTGAGCCAAGCGGCGCGCCACGTCGTGGACACCCTGGCCCCCATGGCGCGGGAAATGGGGGTCGAAATCAGATCGAGCGCCGAGCTGCCCGTCGTCGTCACCGGAGATCGCGACGAACTGGTGCGAGTGGCGGAGAACCTGATCGAGAACGCCATCAAATATGGCGCGCGGCCCGAGGCGGCTGGCGGGGACCGCGTCGAAGTCTCGGTCGTCAAGACCGCCAAGGACGGCGCCCTGGTCGTGCGCGACTTCGGCCGCGGCATCCCGCCCGAACATCTGCCGCGCTTGACCGAACGATTCTATCGCGTCGACGCCGGGCAGAGCCGCGCGAAGAACGGCACCGGCCTCGGCCTGGCGATCGTCAAGCACATCCTGGCGCGCCATCGCGGAAGGCTGACGATCGTCAGCCGTCCCGATCAGGGCTCGACGTTCACGGCGACCGTGCCGCTGCACGAGAGGTGAGGCGGTCCGCGCACGGACCCGCGGAGGCGCCGTCGGCCGATCGAGGCGGCAATGTCGATTTCGAAAATTTGCAAAATTTAACTAACTCAACAGCTTCTGTTGTCATCCAACCGTCACTAAACCTTCATATTAGCGGTGCCGCCCGGGTCTATAGATGCGTCGCTCGGGACGGCGTGCGCCAAGCGCCAGACGCGAGACAGAAACCTCCGAGAGGCATGCATGTTCCTTCGATCCTTCCTGAGCGCGGCTTTGATCGCGGCGAGCGTCGGTTGCGCCTGGGCCGGCGACATTTCCGGCGCGGGCGCTACATTCCCCTTTCCGATCTACGCCAAATGGGCGGACGCGTATAAGAATGCGACGGGCAACGGCCTGAACTATCAATCGATCGGCTCGGGCGCCGGCATCAAGCAGATCAAGGCGAAGACCGTCACTTTCGGCGCGACCGACGCACCGCTCAAGGCCAAGGACCTGGAAGAAGCCGGCCTCGAGCAATGGCCGATGGTGATGGGAGGCATCGTCCCCGTCGTCAATCTCAGTGGCGTGAAGTCGGGCGAGTTGACCATCGACGGCCCCACCCTCGCCAAGATATTCATGGGCAAGATCACGAAGTGGAACGATCCGGCGCTCAAGGCGCTGAATTCCAAGGCCTCGCTCCCCGATCTCGCGATCGCCGTAGTTCATCGCGCCGATGGTTCGGGCACCACCTTCAATTTCACGAACTATCTCTCGAAAGTCTCGTCGGACTGGGATTCGGCGATCGGCGTGGCGACCTCGGTCGAATGGCCGGTCGGCATCGGCGCCAAGGGCAACGACGGCGTCGCCAACAATGTCGCGGGCACCAACGGCGCGATCGGCTATGTCGAATACGCTTACGCCAAGCAGAACCACCTGACTTACGCGGATATGATCAACAAGGCTGGCAAGGAGGTGGCGCCGACGATGGAAGCGTTCCAGGCCGCCGCCGCCAACGCCGACTGGGCCAAGTCGCCCGGCTTCTACGTGATTTTGACCGATCAACCGGGCGATCAGTCCTGGCCGCTGACGGCCGCGACCTTCATCCTGATGTATAAGAAGCCCGTCGATCTCACGGCGTCCAACGAGGCTCTGAAGTTCTTCGAATACTGCTACGACAAGGGCGGGGACATGGCCAAGGCCCTCGATTACATCCCGATGCCTGAAAACGTCATTACCCTGGTCAAGAAGGCCTGGGCCACGGACATCCAACAGAAATGAGCTATCCCGCTCGGGGCGGCGGTTTCGCCGCCGTCCCGGTTCGCGGATCGTAGCGACCGCGATCGAGTAGAATTTGTGGACAAGCGAGGCGGGCGATGACGGCGTCGGCGATCCCAGCGACTGAGACCTCTGGAAGTCTGCCCAGCGATCGCAGCGCCGCGCTGGGCAGGCTGAAGCTCTGGGACGCCGGCTTTCGCTTCATGACGTTCGGATCGGCGTCGCTGGTTCTGATCCTGTTGCTCGGCGTCGCGATCACGCTGTTCATCGGCGCCTGGCCCGCGTTCCGGCATTTCGGCCTCGATTTTTTCATTAGTGACTCCTGGAGCCCGCCGAAGGAGCGTTTCGGCGCCGCCGCGGCGATTTATGGAACCATCGTGACGTCGATCATCGCGATGCTGATCGGCGTTCCCGTCGGGCTGGGGATAGCCGTATTCCTGACCGAACTCTGTCCGCCCGTATTGCGCCGCCCCATCGGCGTGGCGATCGAACTCCTCGCGGGCATTCCCTCCATCATCTACGGCATCTGGGGCGTCTATTATTTCAAGCCGTTCATGCAAGCCTATGCCCAGCCGTTCCTCATCGGAACACTGGGCGCGATTCCGGGCGTCGGCGCCCTCTTCGCGGGACCGCCGCTAGGCTACGGCATCCTCACGGCGGGGCTCGTCCTCGCGGTTATGATCCTGCCCTTCGTGACCGCGATCTCGCGCGACGTGTTCGAGACGGTGCCGAGCGTCCTGAAAGAAGCTGCATATGGCGTCGGCGCGACGACGTTCGAGGTGGTGGGCAACATCGTCCTCCCCTACACCCGGGTCGGCGTCGTCGGGGGAGTCATGCTGGCGCTGGGCCGCGCGCTCGGCGAGACGATGGCGGTGACGTTCGTCATTGGCAACGCCACGAAGATCTCGACCTCGATCCTGTCGCAGGGCACTACGATCTCGGCGATGATCGCCAACCAGTTCGCGGACGCCGATCCCGGCTTGTTCACTTCCTCGCTGCTCGCGCTCGGGTTCATCCTTTTCATCATCACATTTATTGTTCTGGCCCTGGCGCGCTGGATGCTGTCGCGCCTCGAGGTGAAGGCGGGACGCTGATGGCGAATCTCTATCCCGGGCGCAAGCGCCGCAACGCGATCTGGATCGCGCTCGCCTGGGCCGCGACGGCTTTCGGCCTGGGTTGGCTCGTCCTGATCCTCGGCGCGCTTTTATGGAAGGGGGTCGGTGGGCTCTCTATAGACGTCTTCACCAAGATGACCGCGCCGCCTGGCGTCGCCGGCGGTTTGCTGAATTCGATCGTCGGCAGTCTGATTCAGACGTTATTGGGCCTCGTGATCTCGGCGCCGCTCGGCATTCTCGGGGGCACGTTTCTGGCCGAATACGGCCGCTATACCCGTTTCGCCGCGATCGTTCGCTTCATCAACGACATTCTCCTGAGCGCGCCTTCGATCGTCGTCGGCCTGTTCGTCTATGAGTTCTGCGTCGTTCCATTCGGGCACTTCTCGGGCTTGGCAGGCGGTGTCGCATTGGCCGTGATTTCGACGCCGATCATTGTGCGCACCACAGAAGACATGCTCGGCCTCGTTCCCAACACCTTGCGCGAGGCGGCTTCGGCGCTGGGCATGCCGCGCTCGCTCGTGATCCAGCGCGTCGCGTACCGCGCGGTGCGCGCCGGCCTCGTCACCGGGATTCTGCTCGCGATCGCCCGCATGACCGGCGAGACGGCGCCGCTGATCTTCACCGCGCTCGGCAGTTCGCTGTTCACCGCGGATCCGACTCAGCCGATGTCGAGCCTCCCGCTCATCATCTACGAATTCGCCCGCAGCCCGTATCCCGAGCAGCAGAAGCTCGCCTGGACCGGCGCGCTGATAGTGACGCTGGCGGTGCTGAGCCTCAGCATCTTCGCGCGCGTCATCTCTTCGTCGCGTAGCGCGAGCAGATAGATCGACTCGATCGAGGGAAGAGCAACGCATGAGTGAGGCCAACGTGAGGGTCGTCAGTCCCGTTACGCCCAGCGACCAGGTCAAAGAAAAGGTCGTCATTCGCGGCCTCAGTTTCTTTTACGGCCAGTCGAAGGCGCTCAAGGATGTGACGCTCTCGTTGCGCGAGGGCGCCGTCACCGCGTTCATCGGCCCATCTGGGTGCGGCAAGTCGACGCTGTTGCGCGTGCTGAACCGGATGTACGACCTCTATCCCAACCAGCGGGCGGAGGGCGAGGTCTGGCTCGACGGCGAGAATCTCCTGGCGCCGGACCTCGACGTCAACCTGCTGCGCGCGCGCGTCGGCATGGTGTTCCAGAAGCCGACGCCGTTTCCGATGTCGATCTACGACAACATCGCCTTTGGCATCCGGCTCTACGAAAGGCCGTCCAAATCCGAGCTCGAGGGCCGCGTCGAATCCGCGTTGAAACGCTCGGCGCTGTGGGGCGAAGTGAAGGACAAGCTGAAATCGAGCGGGCTCAGCCTTTCCGGCGGGCAACAGCAGCGGCTGTGCATCGCGCGCACGGTCGCCATCAGCCCCGAAGTGATCTTGCTGGACGAGCCGTGCTCGGCGCTCGATCCGATCTCGACGGCCAAAATCGAGGAGCTGATCGACGAATTGACCGAGGATTACACGATCGCGATCGTGACGCACAACATGCAACAGGCCGCGCGCGTCTCGCAGTTCACCGCGTTCATGTATCTGGGCGAAATGGTCGAGGTCGGCGAGACGAACAAGGTCTTCACCTCCCCGCGCGACAAGCGCACACAGGACTACATCACCGGCCGATTCGGCTGAGGGAGCAAGACCAGTGGTCGATCACACCGTCAAGTCCTACGATAATGAACTCAGCGCGCTCGAGCGCCGCATCGCCGAAATGGGCGGCATCGCGGAGAAGATGGTAATCGACGCGATGGATGCGCTGGCCGGCGCCGACGCCGGGCTCGCGCAACAGGTCGTCGCCACCGACCCCCGACTCGACGCCCTGCAGCGCGAGATCGAGGAGCAGGCGATCCTCACCATCGCCCGACGGCAACCGATGGCGGTGGACTTGCGCGAAATCGTCGGCGCGATCCGCGTCGCCGGCGATCTCGAACGCGTCGGCGACCTTGCCAAGAACATCGCCAAGCGGTCGGTCAGGATCGGTATCGAAGCGCGCGTACCGCGGACGATCGTCGGCCTCAAGCATATGAACGAAGTGGCGACCGAACTGTTGAAGGACGTGCTCGACGCTTATGCGCAGCGCGACGTCGAGCGCGCGCGCGCGGTGTGGGAGCGCGACGTTGAGCTGGACGCGCTCGAAGATTCAGTGTTTCGCGACCTCTTGACCCACATGATGGAAGACCCGCGCAACATCTCGTTCTGCGCCCATCTGCTATTCTGCTCGAAGAACATCGAGCGCATCGGCGATCACGCCACCAACATCGCCGAGACCGTGTTCTACCTCGTCACCGGATCGACGCTCCCGGCCGAGCGGCCCAAGGGCCGACACGAATATGAATTCGAAGCGCCCGGGAGCGTTACGCCGTGAATGAGGTTCGACGAGACCCCGTCCGCTCCGGCGGCGTCGCCACCTTGCCTCGCATCCTCGTGGTCGAGGACGAGGCGGACCTGGCGCTTCTGCTGACCTATAACCTCGAGGCCGAGGGCTACAGCGCCGAAAGCGTGGAGCGGGGCGACGAGGCCGAGCTGCGCCTGGTCGAAACGCCCCCCGACCTCGTCATTCTCGACTGGATGCTGCCCGGCGTTTCAGGACTCGAAATCTGCCGGCGACTACGCGCTCGCGAAGCGACGCGAACCTTGCCGGTGATCATGTTGACGGCGCGCGGCGAGGAAGTCGAGCGCGTGCGCGGGCTTTCGGTCGGCGCCGA
>JBAQGU010000790.1:0-2472 GCA_049287975.1 Roseiarcus sp. | reverse complement strand
CGGCGAGAACGTCGCCGAGAGCCGAACCCCCGACCCCTCCCCGTGAGAAGACGAAGCGTCAGATGTTGGGCGTCGGGACGCTGTCGGGAGTATCGAAGGTCGTGCCGAACCACTTCTGCTGGATTTTGGCCATGCGCCCGTCGGCCTTGATCTTGAGTATGGCCTTGTCCACTGCGTCCATCAGGCTCGCGTAGTCCGGGTCCTTGCGGCCCATATAACCGAAATAGGTCTTGGTGCCGAAGGTTGGCAGCACGACCTCGAACTTGGTCGGCTGTTGCTTGGCGACGAAGGCGATGTTGGGCAGCGAATTGCCGACCGCGACGATGCGGCCGGCGGCGAGATCGGCGTAGGCCTCATTGTACCCCACGTATTCGCCGCGCACCTCCGGCTTGACCGGCAGCGTGTCGCCGAACTTGATGAGCTGCTGGAGCTGCGAAGTCGCCTTGGCGGCGCCGACGATCTTGCCGGCGATGTCCGCGGGCTTCATGACGGACGAATCGCCCTTGCGCTTCATCAGCGCCACGGTCGCCTCGGCGATCGGCGTCGAGAAGCGATAGTGCTCCATGCGGGCTTTTGTGATCGTCGCGGGCCCGGCGACCATGTCGAACTTGCCCGCCTCGAGGCCTGGCAGCACGCCGTCCCACGGCAGCGCGACCCATTCGATCTTGACCCCGAGCTCCTTGCCGATTTCGTCGAACAGATCAACGTTCAGGCCGGCATGCGCGCCTGCGTCGATATAGTCGAAGGGAGCGAACTCCGTCTCGGTTCCGACCTTCATCACGCCGGCGGCTTTCACCTTGGCCAGTACGTCGTCCGCATAGGCCGCGCCGCTCAGGCCGATCGCCAACGCCGCGCCAACGATCATTTTGCAGAATGTACGCTTCTTCATGGGTCGCTCCCGTTTCAATCCAACCGGAAACATTTATCCGAGATTCCCCTCGCGGGGTCTGTTTCCATTTGTCTATACATATAAGAAAGCTTGACCGGCCAGCTGTCAAGTGTGTTCCGACGGCATAGATTTCGCTATTTTGCGAGTAATTGCAGCATCGTGGCGCGAAAACGATCACGAATCGCGTCGCGTGCGATATGCTCGCCGTCGCGCACGACCGCTCGACCACGCGCAAAGACGCGGTCGACCCAGGCGCCGCCCGAGAATATCCACCCGTCGAGCACATCGTCGTCTTCACCACCGATCGCGTCGGGGCGCAGCGTGACGATATCGGCGTCCGCACCGACACGGAGCCCAGCGGGCGTCCGACCCAACGCCAGCGCCCCGCCCTGCTGCGTGCCGTCGAACATGGCGCGGCCGGTCGATCCCGAGGATTTGCCGAGGACGTTGCGCGCGCGATGAGACAGCCGCTGGCCGTATTCCAGCAGCCGTAACTCCCCCGCGAGCGAAATCTGGACATTCGAGTCCGTGCCGATGCCGAACCGCCCGCCTCTGCCGACGAAGTCGGGCGCGTTGAAAAGGCCGTCGCCGAGGTTGGCCTCGGTGATCGGGCATAGCCCGGCGACGGCGCCGCTCTCGGCCAACCGGCGCGTTTCCTCCGGCGTCATGTGGGTCGCGTGGATCAGGCACCAGCGCGGCCCGACATGGGCGTGATCGAGCAGCCACTCGACCGGCCGCGCGCCCGACCACGCGAGGCAGGCGTCGACCTCCGCGACCTGCTCGGCGATGTGGATGTGGAGCGGCCCCCCTGGCGCGAGGGCGCAGACCGCTTCGAGTTCGCGAGGCGTCACGGCGCGCAGCGAATGGGGGGCCAAGCCGAGATCAGCGCCATCGAGAGTTCGCAACTGGTCGCGCGCACGCTCGACGAGGCGTGCATAGAGATGGAGATCGCAGATGAAGCGTCGCTGCGTATCGCCTGGCGGCGCGCCGCCAAAGCCCGAATGGGCGTAGAACACCGGGAGCAGCGTCAAGCCGATCCGCGTCGCGTCCGCCGCGGCGACGATGCGCCCCGACATCTCGGCGACGTCCCGGTAGGGTCGGCCGTCCGGCGCATGATGGAGATAGTGAAACTCGCCCACGCGGGTGAATCCGGCCTCGAGCATTTCGACATAGGCCTGAGCCGCGACCGCCTCGACCTGATCGGGCGTCATTTCGAGCGCGAAGCGATACATCGTCTCGCGCCAGCTCCAAAAATTGTCCGTAGCTGCGCCGCGGCGTTCGGCGAGGCCGGACATCGCGCGTTGAAAAGCGTGGCTGTGGACGTTGGCGATGCCGGGCACGCCCAAGGCATGCCGCTCGTCGCCCTCCCGCGCCGCCGCACCGATCTCGAGCGCGGAAATGACGCCCGATTGCAGCGTCACGCGCACGTCGCGACGCCAACCCTCC
This sequence comes from Roseiarcus sp., assembly GCA_049287975.1. Classification (GTDB taxonomy): domain Bacteria; phylum Pseudomonadota; class Alphaproteobacteria; order Rhizobiales; family Beijerinckiaceae; genus Roseiarcus. The sequence goes on along the minus strand of JBAQGU010000790.1, from coordinate 137 downwards.
CGCGTCAGGGCTTTGACAAAGTGGAGCGTCGCGGCAGCTGGGTTCATCAGGTGTCTCGCGCTAACCCCTTCCCCCCTCGCGGGGGAAGGTGGACGCGCGAAGCGCGGCCGGATGAGGGGGATCGAGCGGAGCGAGAT
>JBAQGU010000789.1:0-3791 GCA_049287975.1 Roseiarcus sp. | reverse complement strand
GGGCGAGACGGCCGCGACATCGGGTTCGACCACTTCCATCGCCGGCGGCGCGAAGGCGCGCTTTTCGACCACGCCGTCCTTCACCACCTCGAATGTCGCGTCGGGCAGGCAGGGCAGGTCGACGAGCGAGATTTCGGTGGGTTCGGCGGTGAAGCGCGTCAGGCCGGTCTCGGGATCGGGCCAGCGCTTGACGTAGCGGCCGCCCTGACTGAAGCCGGTGTAGACGCCCTCAGTCACTTTCAGCCATTCGTCGTCGTCGACGATCTTGGCCGCGATCAGTATGCGCTTGCGCTCGTCGTCGAACGAGATGTCGGTGAGCTTGCCGGCAGCGACGCGCCCGTGCATCGCGCGCACCGCGCCCAGCGACTTGCCGCCGCTGGCGGAGCGCGCCTCGGCCGACCACGTTTCGAAATAAGGCTTGGTCGAGGCATAGTCGCAGATCTCGCCGCCTCTGTCGGGCGCCTCCGCGGTCGCGATGCCGTGGACGATGCGCTGGTCGAGATCGACCTTGGCGAGCGGCAGGAAGAGTTCGAGCGTCGACATCGCGCGGGAAGCTCCGTAATAAGAGGGAAGGGCGCGCGCGTCGCGCGGGTGCGCCGGAAGGGTCAGGGATTTTTTAAGAGGGTAGGGGGCCGGGCGGGACGAAGTCGCCGCCTGCAGCCACACGAATTCCACTATAGACGAATATGGCACGAACGGCGTACGGTGACAAACAAATGTTCACTTTTTGTTCTATCGCCGGCGCCGGGCTCGGTGGCGACCAAGGACACGCCGAAAAAAGCCGGGCGTGACCGCATCCCCGTCATTGCGAGTTGGTACCGCCTGTGGCCGGGTCCCCTTGGACTAAACAACCGGAGCCTGGATGGGGCGTTTCCCTCGTGTCATGCCCGCGAACGCGGGCATCCAGGAAACCACGACGCTGACGGAATTTCGGCTGCTTGCGGCTCCCGCCAGGCGCAAGCCTTCCGCCGCCGTCGCGTCCCGCTGGATACCCGCTTTCGCGGGTATGACAAAGCGGGCTTGCCCGAACGCTGTGCTCTCTGTTTCTTGTTACTGCAGCGAAGGTTCCACGTTTCCACGAGACACTCCCTCGAAGCGCTCGCGCCACGGGTTGCGTAGTCAACTGCTTCTGCGGATCGCGGCATCGGGGACGAGGCGCTGGGAAATCCGCGAGCGAGCGGCGGCAGGACCGTGGATGGCTTCGCCTCGCGCGCAATGAAGGCAGAAGCTGTATGGCTCCTGCGTCGGCCTCAGAACGTTGCGGACAGGAGCAAGCGCGGCAGGAAAAGGGCGAACGTCGATGTCGCGCGGCAGGCGCGGTGAAGAGAGGTGAGGGCGTGGACCCTTCGGAAGGAACTGGATTTTTAGAGGGCGCTGCCGGGCCGGGCGAAGTCGCCGCCGGCAGCCATACGAATTCCACTGTAGACGTATATGCCATGAACGGCGTAAGCATGCAAGCAAAAGTTCACTTTTTGTTCTAGCTTCGCGGCGGCTACCGAGAATACGGCAAAGAAAGCCGGGCGGCGCCGGGCCTCCGTCATTGCGAGCGCAGCGACGCAATCCGCCTTTCCACCAGACGTTCCCTCGAAGCGCTGGCGCCGCTGGTTGCGCAGTCAGCGGCTCTCTCCGGCTCGCGGCATCGCGGGACGAGGCTCGGTGAAGAGAGGGGGGCGTGTGCCGCTCTGGAAGGATCTGGATTTTTAGAGGGTCGGCCGGGCTGGGCGAAGTCGCCGCCGGCAGCCAGACGAATTCCACTGTAGACGTATATGCCATGAACGGCGTAAGCGTGCAAGCAAAAGTTCACTTTTTGTTCTAGCTTGGCGCAGGGCGCGGCGGGCTGCCGAGAATACGGCAAAGAAAGCCGGGCTCACCCCGTCGTTGCGAGCGCAACGACGCAATCCACCTTTTTACCAGACGTTCCCTCGAAGCGCTCACACCACTGGTTCCGTAGTCAGCGGTTTCTGCGGCTCGCGGCATCGGGGGAACGAGGCTCGGTGAAGAGCGGGGAGGGTATGGGCCGCTTTGGAAGGATCTGGATTTTTTGAGGGTGGGCCGGGCCGGGCGAAGTCGCCGCCGGCAGCCACACGAATTCCATTGTAGACGTATATGCCACAAACGGCGTAAGCGGTCAAGCAAAAGTTCGCTTTTTGTTCTCGCTCCCGCCCCGAGCCTCTCCTTGAACCTTGTATTTGTTCCCGGACAGGAGCAGATAGAGGCCATGGCGAAGCCGCGTGTCACACCGAAGAACGCTACCAAACGGTCGTACAAGGCCGTCGGTAAACTCTCCGACGGGGTGATAATCCTTGCGCCGAAGACCAAGCCGACCCATTTTACATCCAAGCAGATCAGGTCGACAATTCAGGAAGTCCTAAAGAAAGTCGGGAAAGACGATGTCGGCGAAGCCGACCCCAAGCGCGGGTAGATGGCTGGCTCAGGGCGCGAGGTCTTCGTAAACTGCCCATTTGACGTAGGTTACAAAGCATTCTTCGATGCCGCTGTTTTCACAATTTTCAGGTCCGGATTTGTGGCGCGTTGCGCTCGCGAAACGGACAACGCGGCGGACAATCGCTTCGACAAGATTTGTAAGATAATCGAAGAATGCAGGTACGGCGTCCACGACATATCCAGAACTGAGACCGACGGGACTCCTCCGCTGCCGCGTTTCAATATGCCGCTCGAGCTCGGCGTATTCCTCGGAGCCAAGAGATACGGTGGCGCGAAGCAGCGCTTGAAGTCGTGCATTGTCTTCAATCGCGAGCCTTATCGCTTTCAGCGATACATTTCCGATATTGCCGGTCAAGACATCCATGCTCACAACGGTGAGCCGAGAACATTGATCGTCGAACTTGCGTCATGGCTTCGTGCGCAAAGCGGAGACCCACTGATTCCCGGCGGTATAGCCATCGCGACCGAGTTTGCGACAATTGCCGCGGCTCTGCCGGCTATCTATCGGGCTCGAAGACTTGACCCGATCGAGGCGACATTCGGGGACTTCAGCGCGACCGTTGTTCAATATCTCACGAGATGATGGGTCCTTATCTCACAAGACGATGGGTCCTTCGATCGGAATCGTCGTCGCAGTTCCGGGCCGAACAGCCTCGGCTTGTGCAGCGACTCCGCGGCGGCTAAGGCCCACATGAACAGGAGCCGCCGCCATGCGCGCGTTAGCAGCGCGAATTCTCACCTTGTCGCTGATCGCCGGCCCCGCTCACGCCAGCTCCGGATGGACGTTCTGCGTCGCCGAGGCAGGCGGGGGCAGGGATATCTGGATCACCGGCGTGTTCCCCGCCGTTCGCGATCGCGAGCGTCTCGAGGCGGATCTGAAGTCCTACCTGAAAAGCCGCGGGATTTCTGCCGTCGCGCAATGCCCGGCGCCCAGGGACGACAAGGTCGAGGTGGTCAACGCGCAATTCACGGCCTCCGAGTTCCACCACAAACTCGGCGACACCTTGCACGAGGTGTTCGCCCCGGAATTCGACTCCAGGCGGTGAGCGTAATCACGGCGATTCTGTTCGCGCGGTCGCCGATCGCGCCGCTCCCCGTCATCGCGAGCAGCGAGGCAGTCCACCTCTCCACAAGAAATTTGCTCGAAGGGCTCACAGCGCTGGTTGTGTAGTCAGACGTTTCTCCGGTACGCGGCGGCGGCGGATCAACCGCCGGGAAGTCGCCGAGCAAGCGCCGGCGGGACCATGGATTGCTTCGCTACGCTAACGAGAAACAAAAAGCTTAGTCGCTGATTTCCATGTCGTTTTCCGTCATGGCCGGGCTTGTCCCGGCCATCCATGTGGTTC
>JBAQGU010000788.1:0-2738 GCA_049287975.1 Roseiarcus sp. | reverse complement strand
GAACTGCTCGGCCGCGAAGGTCTCGGGCTCCGCGGCCTCCGGCAGCGGCTCGGCGATCGGCGCCTCGGCCTCGCCGATGTCGACGCCCGCGGCGCCCTGGCTGCGTGAAATGCCGTCGATCGCCGCGCGCGAGACCAGCTCGCAATAGAGCTGGATCGCGCGGCTCGCGTCGTCGTTCCCGGGAATCGGATGGGCGACGCCGTCGGGATCGCTGTTGGTGTCGATGATCGCGATCACGGGAATTTTCAGACGGTTGGCTTCCTTGATCGCCAGCGCCTCCTTGTTGGTGTCGATCACGAACACCAGATCCGGGACGCCGCCCATGTCCTTGATGCCGCCGAGCGCCTTCTCGAGCTTCTCGCGTTCGCGCGTCAGCATCAGGCGCTCCTTCTTGGTGAGGCCCTTGGCGCCCTCGCTGAGCTGCTCGTCCAACTTGCGCAGCCGCGAGATCGACGCCGAAATGGTCTTCCAGTTGGTGAGGGTGCCGCCCAGCCAGCGCGAGTTGACGAAATATTGCGCGCAACGCTTGGCCGCGGCCGCGACTTCCTCCGCCGCCTGACGCTTGGTGCCGACGAACAGCACGCGTCCGCCCTTCGCGACCGAATCGGAGACGAGTTTCAGCGCCTGGTGCAGCAGCGGCACCGTCTGGGCGAGGTCGATGATGTGGATCGAGTTGCGGGCGCCATAGATATAGGGCGCCATCTTCGGGTTCCAGCGGTGCGACTGGTGGCCGAAATGCGCCCCTGCTTCCAGGAGTTGGCGCATGGAGAAATCTGGCAGCGACACTGCGTTTTCCTTTCCGGTTGGGCCTCGGCGGATCATTGCGGCGAGAGCGAAGCTCCCGTCACCGGAGCGGACCCTTGAAGCAGGGCGCGCGAAAATCCGCCTGTGGAATGAGCGGCATATAGAGGAGGGCAGGGGGGAAGGCAAGGGTCGGTTGTCGGGCAACGAGACCCAGCAGCAATCCGCGGCAAACCCACGGAACGGCTTAGGGTCACTTTAAGAAGTTAGTGTTGTTTGTACCGGCGGCCTGTGCCTTTCCAGAAACTTGCTTTTGCGTCTACTGGAGAAAAGGTTTGCCACCAGCTCGGAGCCTGACCAGGCCGTGACAGTTTCCTAAAGTATTGACGGACTAGCAACGTGAGCAGCGACGTTCGCCGTTCATCAGGCGGCAACGACCGTGAGCCGCAAGCCCAGCGCTTTGGCGACTTTCGTGATGGTCGCGAGCGTAGGGTTGCCGCCGGGCGCGAATCCCTTGTAGATCGCTTCGCGGCTGACGCCGGACTGGCGCGCGAGTTCGCCGACTCCGATCGCGCGCGCGATTTCTCCGAGCGCAGTCGCGATGACTTCGGTATCGCCGTCCTCGAGCGCTGCTTCGAGGTAGGCTGCACGATCCTCGGGAGTCGCAAGGTAATTCTGAACATTGTAGGGGCGTGTCTCGATCATTTCCTGTACCCGACCCATCTCATACTTCTTTCGCCAGATCGACGGCCGTTTCGATATCTTTCCGCTGCGTCAACTTGTCACCGCCACAAAGCAGCACGACGGTCCTTCCGCGTATCGTCAAATAAACCCTGTATCCTGGGCCGTAATCGATCCGCATTTCGCTGACGCCGCCGCGAACCGACCGCTCGCGTTTACCGGGAAAGCGTCGGCGGACGTCGAGTGACTCAGCCGCGCGGGGGAATCTCGAGGTCGTCAAAACGAGCTTCATCGGATAGCAGAAAATCTTTGAGGGGTCGGCCGGGCCTGGGCCGATAAGCGTCGCCATTCCTCGAACGGAACCAGCACCGCCGCCCGGACGCCGCGCCTGGTGACGAGTTGCGGCCCCTCGCGTTCGCACGCGACCAGCAATTCACTGAACCTGGCTTTCGCGTTCTTTGCGGGCCAACTCTTCATGGCGAGTCTCCTGCGTCGTGATCAGCTAGTCACGTAACCAGACTTACGCCGTAGACAAGCGCGCAATATTACCCAGGCGAGCAGGAATCGGAGAGGGGGGCAGGCGCGGCGCGAGGTGACCTGAAGCGTCGGGGGCTCGCCCCAACCCCTCACGGGCAGATATACTTTCCCCCGTCCGGCGCCTTGAAGCAGCCGACCGATTCGGGAAACAGCGTCTTCGGCAGCCACAGCACGACGTCGGGGAAAAAGATCGCGAAGGCGATCGTCGCGAAGAAGATCACGTAGATCGGCAGCGACGCCTCGAGCGCTTGGGAGAAGCGGGCGCCGACGAACTTCGAGGCCATCAGCAGCGACAGTCCGTAGGGCGGGGTGATCAGGCCGAACGCGAGCGTGATGATCAAGACGATGCCCATGTGGACGCCATTGATCGAAGCCTGGTCCGTGAGCTGGTTCACCACCGGCATGAAGATGATGATCGCGGGGATCGGCTCGATGAAGTCGCCGACGATCGTGAACACCAGCACCAACAGGAACATGATCGCGCGCGGATCGCTGCCGGCGACATCGCCGATCCAGCCGGCGACCACGATCGGGCCGCGCAGATACGCCAGCAGCCAGCCGAACGCGGACGCGGCGGCGATGGTGATCAGCGGCAGCGAATAGATCAGGCCCGCCTGCACGAAGTCGCGCCAGACCAGGCGGATATGGCCCGGATTGAGCAGCGGGATCACCACGACGAGAATGTAGGCGACCGCGACCACGCCCGCCTCGGTCGGCGTGAACCAGCCGGTCATGATGCCGCCGAGCAGGATCACAGGGATCAGTCCCGGCAGCGCCGC
>JBAQGU010000787.1:0-4141 GCA_049287975.1 Roseiarcus sp. | reverse complement strand
GGGCGAGATCAGCCGCCGCCGCTTCGCGCAACTGGCGGCGACGCTGCTCGCCGGCGCTCCTTTCGCGCTGAGGGCCGGGAGCGCCGACGCCGCCGAGAAGCAGCTCGTTCTCGTCAATTGGGGCGGGGATGCGATCAAAGCCTATGATGCAGCCTTTGGGCAGCCCTTCTTCAAGGATACCGGCATCACGGTGAAAGAGGACGGCACCGGGCCGACCGAGGGCGCCATCGCGGCGCAGTTCAAGAGCGGCAAGCCGACCTGGGATCTCGTCGACGCCGACCCGTTCTCGGCGATCTCGCTGGGCAAGCAGGGCATGATGGAGCCGATCGACTATTCCATCGTCGACAAATCCAAGATGCGTCCGGGGTTCAACTGGGACTACGCGGCCTCGACGTATTTCTTCTCCTACGTGATCGCCTATGACGCCAAGAAATTCGGCGCCAATCCGCCCAAGAGCATGGCCGACTTCTTCGACGTCAAGACATATCCGGGCAAGCGCTCCATGTACAAATGGGGCTCCGGGATGTGGGAGGCGGCGCTGCTCGCCGAGGGCGTCGCGCCGGAAAAGCTCTATCCGCTCGATCTGAAGCGCGCGCACGACAAGATCGCGGCGTTCAAGGACAATGTCGTCTCCTATTGGGGCGGCGGGGCGGCGAGCCAGCAGGTCATGCTGAGCGGCGACGCCTCGATGGCGATCATCTGGTCCACCCGCGCCTCGCTGCTGGACAAGGACACCGCCGGTCAGATCAAGTTCATCTGGGACCAGGGGCTCATCTCGCCGGGCGCCTTGGCGGTGATCAAGAACAACCCCGGCGGCAAGGACGCCGCGATGAAATTCATCGCCAGCACCTCGGACCCGAAAAAGCAGCTCGTCATCTTCGACATGCTGGGCCAAGGCCCCGCCAATCCGGCGACAGACGCGCTGATCCCGGCCGACAAGAAGAAATATAATCCGGTCGACCCGGCCAATATGAAGGTCCAGATCGCGCTCGATATGCCCTGGTATGCCGACAATTATGGCGCGGCGCTCGACGCCTACACCAAGATCATCTCGGCATGAGCGAGCGGCATCTGGCTGCGGCGGCGTCTTTCTCCCCCGCGGGGGAAAGAGCGCCGCATGCGGCCAGCCTCGCGTCGGAGGAGCGAGCGGGGCCAAGCGGACGGCGCCGCGCGTCGAAGTGGATCGCCCTTTGGTTCATCGCACCCTTGCTCGCTTTCCTGGCGCTGGTCTACGTCGTGCCGTTCGTCGGCGTCGCCGAATGGAGCGTCACGCTTCCCAAACCCGGCGTCGGACAATATGAACGGCTCGCCTATGATCCGCTCGTCCTATCGGTGTTTGTGCGCACCTTCCGTATTTGCGCGATCGTGACGGCGACATCCGTCGCCGCGGCTTACGCCATCGCTTATGTCTGGGTGCGCGGAACGCGGTGGCAGCGGCGGCTGACCGAGCTCTGCATCCTGATTCCGTTCTTGATTTCAATTCTGACGCGCGCTTTCGGGTGGCTGGCGCTGCTTTCCAATCGCGGTCTCGTCAATAGCTGGCTGCAGGCTGCCGGCTTGATCGACAGTCCGCTTCAACTAACCTACAACGAATTCAGCGTCATCCTCGGCATGACGCATGCGCTCACCCCGTTCGCCGCTTTTCCACTCGCCTCCGCGATGCGATCCGTGGACGAGCGCGTGTTGCTCGCCGCGCGCGGGCTCGGCGCCTCGCGGCTGCGCGTCTTCTGGTCGGTGTTCCTGCCGATGACCGCCTCGGGCGTGATCGGCGCGGCGCTGATCGTCTTCGTATTCACGCTCGGCTTCTTTGTCACACCGGCGATTCTCGGCGGCGGCCGCAGCATCATGGCAGCCGAACTCGTCTATCTCCGCATGTTCCAGAGCCCGGATTGGGGGCTGGGCGCCGCGGTCAGCGTTGTGCTCGTGCTGATTGTCGCTCTCCTGATGGCGGCGCTGTTCCGCCTCGCGCGGCCCGCTCTGCTCCGAGGCGCGCGATGATCCAGCGCCCAGGTCCGATCGCGCTCACATCAGCGATTCTGGTCGCGGCCTTCCTGTTGGCGCCGCTGCTCGCCGTCGTGCCGATCTCGCTCACGCCGGCGCGCTTCCTCACCATGCCGACCGGCGAGCTGTCGTTGATCCATTATCGCGAGCTGATCGACAATCCGGACTGGGGCCAGAGCGTCCTTCTCAGCCTTCGCATCGGGCTAGTCAGCAGCGTGACGGCGACGACGCTGGCGCTCGCCTTCGCGCTCGGCGTCTGGATGTTCCAGCCGCCTTTCGCGGCGCTGCTGGTCGGTTTCGTCATGCTGCCGATGATCGTGCCGCCTGTGGTCTCGGCGATGGTGTTGTATTTCTTCCTCACCAGCCTTTCGCAGGTGAGCGAGTCCGTCGGCTACGACACCTGGCTCGGCGTGACGCTGGCGCATGTCGTCATGATCGCTCCTTGCGCGGTCGTGCTGATCCTGGTGGCGCTGGCGCAGGTCGATCGCCGCATCGACCTCGCCGCGCAGGGGCTCGGCGCGACGCCGCTTCAGCGGGTCTTCATGGTCATCCTGCCGAACATCCGCTTCGGCGTGCTGACGGCGGCGTTGATGGCCTTCATCCTCTCTTGGGAGGAGATCGGCGTCACGCTGTTTGTGACCAGCGTCAACGCCATCACGCTGCCGCGCCTGATGTGGATGGGCGTTCACGATAATATCGACCCCGCGATCGCCGCCATTTCGGTGGTTCTGATCGTCATCACCACCGTCGCGCTGCTGGGCCGCATGATCTTCCAGCGCGAAGAAAACGCCTGAAACGAGGTGGATCATGGATGAGATTTTTGGCCGACGGGACATGATCGCCCCCGTCAAATTGAAAGCCCTCAGCGTCAAGTCGGATTGGCGCGGCTTCGGTCAGGTCGGCGCTCATCTCGGTGCGGTTGTTCTGTCAGGCGCCGTGCTTTGGCTCACCTGGGGCGGCTGGTGGGCGGTCCCTGCGTTCATCGCGCATGGGATCCTGATCAACTTCCTTTATGCCGGCCAGCATGAGCTGAGCCATTCCACGGTGTTCAAGACCAAGCCGCTCAACGAATTTTTCGGCCGGCTGTTCGGCTTCATCGTGATCTACCCCAGGGATTTCGACCAGATCCAGCATTTCGCTCATCACCGCTACACGCAAAACTGGGAGAGCGACGGCGAACTCGCGCGCGAGCGCTACACGCTGGCTTCCTATCTTCTCTGGGTGCTCGGGCCGACCTACTGGTACACGCGGATTCGTCGCGTGATCCGCTTCTCGTTCGGCGTGGTCGCCGAACCCTATATCCCCGAGGCCCGCAAAGCCGATGTGATCCGCGAGGCTCGCTGGCATGTGGCCGGCTACGCGCTGATCGCCCTCGTGTCGATCCTGACCGGAAGCTGGGCGGCCCTGCAACTCTGGCTGCTGCCGATGTTGGTCATGAAGCCCGTGCATCAGTTGCAGAACACGATCGAGCATCTCGGCCTGCCGCATGTCGACGCCATCACCGAGAATACCCGCACGACCCGCACCAATGCGGTGATGCGCTGGCTTGCCTGGAACATGCAGTATCATACGGCGCATCACGCCTTCCCCGGCGTGCCCTGCTGGGCGCTGCCGCAATTGCACGACGAAATTTTCGTCGAGAAAGGCCGGAGGCCGCCGACGATGTCTTATCTAGCCTTTCAATGGGCCGTGTTGCGCGCGTTCTGGAACGGGCGAACGGAGGCCGACTATCCCGACGACGCGATCTGGATCAGCGACGACACCGACCTCGAGCCCGTGGCGCCGCGCGTGCGTCCCGCCAAGCAGGCCTGAGCGTGGGCTTGCGCGTCTATCAATCGCTGTGGGCCACCGAACTGCGGCGACCCGGCGCGCCGGAGCGACCAATTGCCGAGCGGTTCGATCGCGTGCGCGCGGCGGGCTTCGACGGCATGGCGATCGATCTCGGCGCGCTGGACATAGTGTCTGCGCGCGCGCTCGTTCCCGAGTTCGGGCGGACCGGACTGCAAGGCTTGCTGACCGCGTTCCCGCGCAGCATCGAAGAATTGCGTCCCGCCCTCCATCTCGCCAAGGACATCGGCTCGCCCTTCGTGATCGTCGTCGGCCAGGTCATGCCGCTCGCGGTTCACGACATGGCCGAGGC
>JBAQGU010000786.1:0-5766 GCA_049287975.1 Roseiarcus sp. | reverse complement strand
GCGCGAAGGCGAAAGACGCGCTCGCGGCGGTCGAAGCGGGAATCCGGGAGCAGGCGGGCGCCTGATCATCGATTCCCGCCGGGCGCGTCGGCGCGCGAATGCGGCCGAAAAAATCGCCTGGCGCAGGTTCGCGTGGCGACTCGCCATCTGGCGTCAGCGAAGCTAGACTAGCGCCGTCGTCGCGCCGCACCGACTTGGAACCCCCGTCATGACCGCGATAGCAGCGAGCGACGCGCTAACCGTCCCCACCGCGCATCTCGGGGTATCCAAGGTCAGCGTCGCCGCCGCCGTCGCCGGCAATGTCCTCGAATTCTACGATTTCACGACCTACACGTTCTTCGCCGTGATGATCGGCCAGCATTTCTTTCCCTCCAAGGACCCATTCATCAGCCTGATCCTGTCGATCGCCACTTTCGGCGTCGGCTTCGTCACCCGCCCGATCGGCGGCATCGTCATCGGCGCCCTGGCCGATCGCGCGGGCCGCAAGCCGGCGATGATGTTGACGGTCGCTTTGATGGCGGTCGGCATGCTCGTCATCGCGCTGACGCCGTCCTACGCGACGATCGGGCCGATCGCGCCGATCCTGGTGGTATTCGCGCGGCTCGTGCAGGGTTTTGCGCTCGGCGGCGAGGTCGGCCCCGCGAGTTCGTTCCTGATCGAGGCGTCGCCGCCGAACCAGCGTGGCCTCTACGCGAGCTGGCAACTGGCGAGCCAGGGGCTGTCCGCGTTCATCGCCGGCGGGCTCGGGCTCGCGCTCTCACTGAGCCTTTCGGATCAAGCCATGCAGGACTGGGGATGGCGGATTCCCTTTCTCGTCGGCGTTTCGATCATTCCCGTCGCATTGTTCATGCGCAGCAAGCTGCCCGAGACGCTGGACCTCGCCGCGCCCACGACGCATCACAGCCTCGGCGCCGTGCTGGCTTCGCTGTTCAGCGCTCACGCGCGCCCGGTGGTCCTGGCGTTGGTCGTCATCAGTTCGGGCACGATCGCGACCTACATTCTGAACTACATGACGACCTACGCGATCACGACGCTGCACATGGCGCAGGGCGTGTCGATCGCCGCGACGCTCGTGCTCGGCTGTGCACTTTCGCGTTCAGCCTGCTCGGGGGCTGGCTCTCGGACCTGATCGGGCGCAAGCCCCTGCTGGTGCTGCCGCGCGTCATCTTCACGATCGCGGCCTATCCCGCATTCATGTTGATGAATGCGTTCAAGAATGCGCCGACGCTGCTCATTGTGACGGGCCTCTTGGCTGCCGTCGGCGCGCTGGGCGGCGCCGTCTCGCTCGTGATCATTCCGGAGAGCCTGCCCAAATCGGTTCGCAGCTCGGGCTTCGCCGTCGCCTACGCGCTCGCCGTCACCGTTTTCGGCGGGACCGCCCAGCTCGTGGTGACTTGGCTCATTCGCGTGACCGGCGATCCACTGTCGCCGGCGTGGTATCTCATCGCCTCGGGAATCGTCGGCGTCGCCGCGATGATGATGATGAAGGAGACCCGCGGCGTCGAATTGGAGGATTGATCCCTCCTCTCCCGTGGGGCAGAGGAGATGCAAACGAGCTACAAGAAAGGCTACACCGATGCGCGATGGAATCGTTGACGAACTCAAGGCCTACGAACCGGAATTGATCGAAATCCGCCGGGATATCCATCGTCATCCCGAGACGGGGTTCGAGGAGACGCGGACCGCGAAGATTGTCGCCGATCGCTTGCGGTCATGGGGAATCGACGTCGTCGAGGGCGTCGCAAGAACCGGCGTCGTCGGCACGCTGACAGGCAAACGTCCGGGCCAGCGCGCGATCGGGCTGCGCGCCGACCTCGACGCCCTGAACATCAGGGAGATCGCGGGACGCGACCATCGCTCGACAGTTCCCGGCAAGATGCACGCCTGTGGGCACGACGGCCATACCACGATGCTGCTCGGCGCAGCGCGGTATCTCGCCCAAAATCCCGACTTCGGCGGGCATGTGCACTTCATCTTCCAGCCCGCCGAGGAGGGGCTGGGCGGCGGCAAGTTGATGCTCGAGGAAGGCTTGTTCGAACGCTTTCCCGTCGATGCGGTCTACGGCATGCACAATGCGCCGGGGCTGCCCGTAGGGAGCTTCGCGACCCGCAAAGGCCCTTTCATGGCCGCGAGCGACACCTGGATCGTGACCTTCCACGGCACCGGCGGGCACGGTGGAGCGGGCGCACATCTGGCGACCGACCCAACGATTGTCTTGGCGCAGTTCATCATGGGCCTACAGACCATCGTCAGCCGCAACGTCCAGGCGATCGAAACCGCGGTGGTCAGCGTCGGCCATGTCGCCGGCGGCGACTTCGGCTCGCCCAACATCATTCCTCCCGAGGTGGTGGTCTCCGGCACCTCCAGATCCTATAAGTCCAATATTCGTGACTTGCTGCAAAAGCGCCTGACCGAGCTCGCGCATGCGACCGCCGGCGCCTATGGTTGCACGGCCGTGGTCGAGTATGACCGGCGTTATCCCCCGCTAGTGACCTACCCCGAGCAGACCGAGATTACCGTCGCCGCCGCGAAGGCCTTGGTCGGCGATGGGAAAGTGAACGGCGAGGCGCCGCAACTCACGGGGTCGGAAGACTTTTCGTTCATGTTGGAGGCGCGTCCGGGGGGATTTGTTCTGATCGGCAACGGCGTCGCGCCCGACGGTTCGTTCCACAACGTCCACACGCCAGATTATGATTTCAACGATGAGATCCTGACGCTCGGCGCGGGCTATTGGGTGAGCCTGGTGCAGGAGGAACTCACCGGAGGCTAGCGGCCGGGCGGATCGAAAGGCCCCGAGGCGTCCGAGTGCCCTTCAATTCACGCCGCCGCCTGCATTCTCGGCGGCCGGCTCACATCAGATGTCGCCCGCTGTCTTCGCTGGCCGTGATCACCAGCATCAAATCGACCAGCATCTTACGGATCCTTGGACTGCTGATGCTCTCGAAAATCTCTCTCACACGTTCGCCCGCCGCCCCACCGACGCACGGCTCCGGCGGTTCGTAACTTTGAGAGGGCTCCGTCGGCCCCTCCGCGTCAGAAACGCCGCGGGCCGAGCCCGGGAGGAGAAATGAGGGCCGCACGTCGAGAGCGCGACTGATTTTCCGCACTTGCTGGGCGTCGATCGGCATTGCGCCGCTCTCGAAGTCCTCCACTTCCCGCTCGGTAGCGCCTATGCGCCGCGCGAGCTCGCGCCGGGTCAGGTCTCTAAAAATCCGAGTCCGCCGAAGCCGGCTGCCGATCTGAACGTCGATCGGATCGAGCAGAATCGGATTACATGGCTCACGGAGCGCCGCTCGAACTCTCAGCTGGCGTTTCACGCAACCCATGCGCACAATCTCCTAGACGCGAACGCGTAGAACGATCCTCAAATTTGAACATTAACTGAACATTCATGAACAAGCAATGACACTTCTCCAGCGCGTCCGGCCTCCCAGCTCTATGCCCCCATCGCCGCCTTCAGGTTCGCATCCACCTTGTCGAGGAAGCCTGACGTCGAGAGCCACTTCTGCTCCGGCCCGACGAGCAACGCCAGATCCTTCGTCATGAAGCCGGCCTCGACCGTATCGACGGAGACCCTCTCCAAGGTCGCTGCGAATTTCGCCAGCGCGTCGTTGTCGTCGAGTTTGGCGCGATGCGAGAGGCCGCGCGTCCAGGCGAAGATCGAGGCGATCGAGTTGGTCGAAGTCTCTCGGCCCTTCTGAAACTCGCGATAGTGACGGGTCACCGTGCCATGCGCGGCCTCAGCTTCCACCGTCCGGCCGTCGGGGGACAAGAGCACGCTCGTCATCAGCCCGAGCGATCCGAACCCTTGCGCGACCGTATCCGACTGCACGTCGCCGTCGTAATTCTTGCAGGCCCAGACATAGCCGCCCGACCACTTGAGCGCCGAGGCCACCATGTCGTCGATCAGCCGATGCTCGTACGTGAGCCCGAGCGCCGAATATTGCGACTTGAACTCGGCCTCGTAGACTTCCTGGAAAATGTCCTTGAAGCGGCCGTCATAGACTTTCAGGATCGTGTTCTTGGTGGAGAGATAGACCGGATATTTACGCAATATGCCGTAGTTCAGCGAGGCGCGCGCGAAATCGCGGATCGAATCGTCCAGATTGTACATCGCCATGGCGACGCCGCCGCCGGGGAACTTGAACACTTCGCGCTCGATCACGGCGCCGTCGTCGCCCTCGAAGCGCAGGGTCAGGCGGCCTTTGCCGGGAACCCTGAAATCGGTCGCGCGATATTGATCGCCGTAGGCGTGGCGGCCGACCACGATCGGCTGCGTCCAGCCGGGCACCAGGCGCGGGACGTTCTTGCAGATGATCGGCTCGCGGAAGATGACGCCGCCGAGGATGTTGCGGATGGTGCCGTTCGGGCTCTTCCACATTTCCTTCAGCTTGAATTCGACGACCCGCGCCTCGTCGGGCGTGATCGTCGCGCATTTCACGCCGACCCCGCAGGCCTTGATCGCCTCGGCCGCCTCGACCGTCACCCGATCGCTGGTGGCGTCGCGGTTTTCGATGCTGAGGTCGAAATATTGCAGATCGATGTCGAGATAGGGGTGGATCAGCTTGTCGCGGATGAGGCGCCAGATGATGCGCGTCATCTCGTCGCCGTCGAGTTCGGCGACCGGATTCTCGACCTTGATCTTTGGCATCTCGAAGGTTCCCAGCGGAGCGTTGCGCGGTGGATCGTCGGCCCCTATAGCATCGGGGTCAAGGGCGGCAAAGCGCTGCTTTCGCCTAAACCTTGGGCCGCGGGACGCACGCACGACCCGATCGACCTGAAAGAGGATCAGCGCGATGACTACGCCGCCCGCGCCCGCCAAGACGGGCGATTCCCTGCGTGAGAACGCGATGCTCGCCTTCGTCGGCTTCCTGCTCACCGGCGTGCTCGGCGCCGTGGTCACGGGGTGGATTCAGCAGCGCGGCTGGGCCTGGCAGAACCAGGTCGCCAAGGTCGACAAGGACACCCAGAACGCGCTCGGCGCCTATCAGAGCGC
Organism: Roseiarcus sp.; assembly: GCA_049287975.1. Classification (GTDB taxonomy): domain Bacteria; phylum Pseudomonadota; class Alphaproteobacteria; order Rhizobiales; family Beijerinckiaceae; genus Roseiarcus. The sequence continues at coordinate 770 of JBAQGU010000786.1, read as the reverse complement.
ATCCGATCTCATCAACACGCGTTGGCATGCGATCTACCGGATGGTGCGCGCGATCGAACGCGGCGCCGGCGACGACGAGTGGAAAGACGCGCGCGCCGAATTCTCCGCCTCCGACAAGGATTGGGCGGTCCATTACACCAGCGTCGCGCGCGACGTCGCCTTTTATGTCGACACGCCGTTCACGGTCGAGGCGAAGGACAAGATGAAGCTGGTTTGGCCGTTGCCCTGCAACGCCTACGCCCTCGGCGGTTCGGGCGGCATCGACCCGTCGTCGGCGCGCCTGGTGCTGGAGGTCGTCAACCATTGCGCGGGGCTGGTGAAGAACGAGATCGAGAAGACCGTCGACGCCGAGGCGGGAACGCCGCCCAAACTCGACGCCGCCGCGCGCAAGGCGTTCGCCGATCCCGCCTACGTGCAGCTCGACGCGATCTACAAGACCAACGAGGCGCTGCGCTGCATCATTTTCACGCGCGCCTTGACCATCCGCCAGAGCCTGCTGGTGAATTCCTATTGGGGCTCGTTCTTCGGCCTCGCGCAGCCGGGATATGCGCGGCCGGACGAGAAGGATTGTTTGGGCTGACGGGCGGGCGGCGCCGGCAGCGTCGTTTCGGCGTCCCGCCCAGCGTATCGATTCCAATTCGGTTTTGATTGTTTTCAATAGGCTGCAAGCCGGAAAAGTTTCCCTCCGACTTTTTCCGCTTCGGCGTCGGGCGCCCGCGGGGCGCACGGTCGGCGGCCCGGCCAAGCGCGGATGCTTCACGGGCGCCGGG
>JBAQGU010000785.1:0-3474 GCA_049287975.1 Roseiarcus sp. | reverse complement strand
GGTCGAGCCCGCTCGCCGAGCAGACCGGCTGGGTCGAGGTTGATCAGGGGACGCTGCAACACAAGCGCTATCCCGACATCTACAGTCTCGGCGATGCGATGAGCGCTCCGAACGCCAAGACGGCGGCCGCGATTCGCAAGCAGGCGCCGATCGTGGCGGAGAACCTCCTGAGCGATCTCGGCCGCATCAAGATGGATGCGCCGGCCGTCTACGATGGTTATGGCGCCTGTCCGCTGACCGTCGAGCGCGGCAAGATCGTGATGGCGGAATTCGGCTACGGCGGGAAGCGCATCCCGACGCTTCCGCATTGGTTGATCGACGATCTTGAGCCGTCATGGCTCGCCTGGCGGCTGAAGAAAGACCTGCTTCCTCTTATTTATTGGGATGGGATGTTGAAAGGCCGCGAATGGCTGGTGAAGCCGAGCCACAAGCGCGCGACCTGAGGCGTCGCCATGAGTCTGAGCCTCGTACAATATCTCCTTGGCCTTCTCTCCGGCGGCGTTGTCGGCTTCTCGCTCGGCATGTTCGGCGGCGGCGGCTCGATCCTCGCCGTGCCGCTGATGGTCTATCTCGTCGGTGTGCCGAACGCCCATCTCGCTATCGGGACCAGCGCGTTTTCGGTCGCGGCGAACGCCGGCGCAGGGCTAGTCTCGCACGCATTCAACGGTTCGGTTAAATGGCGATGCGCCGGCGTTTTCAGCGTGGCCGGAATTTGCGGCGCGCTCGTCGGATCGGCGATCGGCAAAATGGTCGACGGACAAAAGCTGCTGTTTCTTTTCGCGCTGCTCATGATGGTCGTCGGCTTGCTGATGTTTCGCGCTCGTCAGGACGAGGGCGACGCCGGCGCGGAATGCTCTCGCGACAACACCCCGAAGGTCGTCGGATATGGCGCAGTTACCGGCGCGTTGTCCGGCTTCTTCGGGATCGGCGGCGGCTTCCTGATCGTGCCGGGACTGATGGCGTCCACGAAGATGCCGATCCTCAACGCGATTGGCTCCTCGCTCGTCGCCGTATGCGCTTTCGGACTTACGACGGCGCTGAGCTACGCGTTCTCCGGTTACGTCGATTGGCCGCTCGCGATCACATTTATCGTCGGCGGCGTCGGCGGAGCGCGCATTGGCTTTGTAGCGGCGAAGCGAACCGCCGCGAGCAAGGGGTCGCTGAAGGTCGCGTTCGCGGTCCTCATCTTCGTCGTGGCGATCTACATGATCGCGCGTTCCTGGAGCCGGTTGTGATCTTGTAAGTCGCCCTGTCGCTTCAACACCCTCCGCCTCGGACGGGTGCGCGGAAGCACCACGCCTCGTTCCGGTGCCGATAACAAAAAAGGAAATAAGCCATGATTGGACCGTTCATGACCCGCCGTCGAATGCTAGCTGGAGCGAGTGCGGCCACCGTAGCCCTGGCTGCCGCAAGCTCCTTGCCGGCGGAGACCGCTCCTGAAAAGCCCGAAAAGGTGGACGGCAAACGGGTCACGCTGCTGCACTTCACCGACTCGCACGCCCAGCTCGAAACCCATCTCGACTATCTGCCGGGCGCCTCGCCGCAATTTCAGATGATGGGCGGTTTCGCGCGCCTGAAGACAGCACTCGATCAGGAAAAGGCGAAAGTCGAAGGGACCTATTTCATCCTTGACGGCGGCGACGATTTTCAGGGAAGCGCACCGGCGGCCTGGTCGAAAGGGGACGCCGTTCTCGAATCTCTCAAAGCGATGGAGCTGGACGTCTTCACGCCCGGAAATTGGGAGCCTGCTTATGGACCCGAAATCTTTAAAGCCACGATGGCGAAACTGGGCTGTCCGGTCGTCTGCTACAATCTTAACGACACCACGACGGGAGAGCGGCTCTATCCGGCCTCCGTCATCTTGCGCCGAGGCGACGTGAAGATGGCGGTGGTCGGCATCACCGACATCGGCGCCAGCCACCGTCAGCCTCCCGACGAATGGCGCGGCATGGACACTACGCACATGGCGGGGCTTCGCGAATACGTGAAGGATCTGCGCGAGCGCGAAAAGCCTGATCTCGTCGTCGCGCTCACCCACACTGGCCTGACGATCGCGCGCAGCATCGCGCGCGAGACGCCGGAATTCGATGTCGTGCTGTCGGGCCACACGCATGAGCGCACTGCCTGGCCCATCCTCGAAAACTCCGTGATCGTGGTCGAACCGGGCGCTTTCTGCTCCTGGCTCGGCCGGCTCGATCTGATCTTGAAACCGGGCGGCGGCGTCGCCGCGCACGAGTTTCGGCTCATTGCGATCCTTGCGGATCGCTACAAGGAGGACCCGCACGTCAAGGCGCTGGTCGATGCATCGCTCGCGCCGCATCGCGAGCGCATGGACCGCGAGATGGGCGAGACGGAAACGGTTCTCATGCGATACGACGTCTTGGAGACCTCAGCCGACGACTTCATTACCGACGCGGTGCGCGCGATGGCCGGCGCGGACATCGGATTCACGAATGGTTTCCGGTTCGGTGTCCCCGTGGATAAAACTCTCACCCAGGGCGCTCTCTGGAACCTTCTTCCCATGGACGCCCGGATGAAGAAGGGCTGGGTGACTGGCAAGGAATTGCGGTCCTATTGGGAAGATGAACTCGAGATGGTTTTCTCGCAGTCGCCGATGAAGTTGAACGGCGGATGGGGTCCGAGAGCCTCCGGCATGGATATTGTCTTCGACGCCTATGCCGTCGACGGCCATCGTGTCGTCTCTATCAAGGTGGGCGGCCGAGAGATCGACGACGAGGGGCGTTACAGCATCGCGGGCTGCGAACGCGAAGGCGAGCCGATCGACGTCATCTGTCGTCACAGGGGCACTCATGATCCAGAAATCCTGCCTTTCTCGATCCATGAGGCCCTCGATCGATACCTTCAGGACAAAAAAACGATTTCGGCGAACCCTGACGGTCGCGAGAAAGCACGGGACCTCCCTGGTGTCGTTTTTAGCCAGGACGCGCTCCTAGCGCATCCGGGTCTCGCGAAAGCGCCCACGACCCCGCATGGCCTGCCGCCATCGCCCGCCGGCTTCACGCGCGGATGATAGGCCGTGTCGAATAAGGGTCAGCCACGATCAGATCAAAGCTGCCCCTTACGGGGTGCAGAGGCGTCCTGGCCTCATTCCAGTTCAGAGGATTAGCCTTAGGCATCTATCGTCGCGCCACTCGTATGGGAGTACGTCGCTTTCAACGGTGGTTACTTCTGGTCCACCGAATCGCTCGGCGGCTTAGCGTGCTCTTTCGGGAAGATTCTGCGATGACCCCTATACGTGATGGCAGTGCGACCGGTATTGACCTGGGTCAATGCACCCAGAAACCCGAAGCGCTTTTATCGAGCCACAGACTGGGCTTAAGCGGGATGTGACTCCAATGAGGGCTAAACATCACGGGCCCGTGGCGGTCGTTGATGATGACCCTGCGGTCCTCGACTCTCTGAAGTCCTTCTTTGAGGCATGCGGCTATCAAGTAGGCGTTTATGTCTCGGCGA
>JBAQGU010000784.1:0-5646 GCA_049287975.1 Roseiarcus sp. | reverse complement strand
AGCATGTCCCGTATCGTCTCGTATTGCTGGCGCGTGAAGCTCGGCTTGCGGCCCTTATACGGCGCGTCATCCGAGGCCTTGGCGTGCTCTATGCCGGCGCGCTGGGCTTCCTTGTTGGCTTCCGCTTGGGCTTGGGAGAGGGCCGCCATGAAGCCGATGAGCGCGTCCCGCACGGCTTGCTGCATCGGGTCTTTGGTCGCACCATCAAAGGTGAGCCCATTGATGACGGTTCGGATGATGACGCCCCGGCGCATGAACTCGCGGATGTTGTCGCACACGTCGCCGTAGTTGCGGCCTAGGCGATCCACCCAACGAACGACCAGCGTATCGCCCGCCCTGAGGATGTCGAAGAGCCTCTTGCCGTTGGGCCTTTCCGAGAGCGGCGTAATGACGCCCGATATCCCCTCATCGGTTATCACCTGGTCAATCTTGAAGCCGGCTGCTCGGGCCTGCGTCTCTTGGTGAGTGGCCGTCTGGTCGGTGGTGGATACTCGCGCATAGAGGATCGTTCGCATCGTCGGTTCATCCCTTCGTCCGTTGAGGTACTGTCCGCAGATACGCATGTCCGGCGATGTCAACCCTAGCGGACAGCGAAACGGACAACTTTCGTGTGTCCTCTAGGCTATACCCTTGCGGACACTATTGGTGCGATGTGGGCGGGCTTGGGGTTTACCTCGGGGCGTGAGCATATGACGCGACTGGGATGGGTGATGGCGCGGCAAAGGGGGCAAGCCAAAGGGTGGAACGCAATCAGCTTTGGAGCGTGACGGGCGGACTCTTCGCGCTCGCCAGCGCAATCCTGCTAGTCGCCGCGATGATGGCCTTGGGGCTCCTAATGCCGGCCCGCTATCAGTTCGCACCGAGCGCCTTGGACGGCCAAGTGGTTTGGCGAGGTGATACCCTCACGGGCCGCGTAGCCTTGTGCGCAACGGAGCGCTACCGGGACTTGGCGCATGCTCACGACCAGCCCAAAGGCATCCTCTCCGAGTGCTGAGCATCACCGGGCGGGGAGGGACACCTTCGGGGCACGCAATACGCGCGGTCGCGTCATACGGCACACGGCTGCGTGCGTGCGCGTTCTTGTTTCTTGCCACGATCGATGGGGGGACCCCACGGTCAGTTGGGCACGAGGTACCCTCTCATATGGGTGACCCCTTGGGTAGTTCGGGGCTCGCCTTCGAGGGCTTGACGGGTCGGACGTCTCGGTCATACAAAGTGTGCAATCGGCTCGCGGTAAGCCTTTGATATTGTGAAAGATAGCATCCCTCATTCCGGGTGCGTCGGATCGATCCAGCGCACTCTCTCCGGCTTCTCCACCGGCTCGATGTCGAGATTGACGGCGATCGCCTCGCCGTCCGAGCGCACGAGCACGCACTCCAGCGTCTCGTCCGCGCTCGCGTTGATCTCCTGATGCGGCACATAGGGCGGGATGTAGATGAAATCGCCCGGGCCGGCCTCGGCGACGAATTCGAGCCGCTCGCCCCAACGCATCCGCGCCTTGCCCTTCACGACATAGATGACGCTCTCGAGATGTCCATGATGATGCGCGCCGGTCTTGGCGTCGGGGTGGATCGTCACCGTGCCCGCCCAAAGCTTCTGGGCGCCCACGCGCGCGAAATTGATCGCCGCCTTGCGGTCCATGCCGGGCGTCTGCGCCGTGTTGCGGTCGAGCGAATCGAAGGGAACCACGCGCACGCCGTCGTGCTTCCAGGCGGGCGGGTGGGGATCGTGCGACAAGGGAAAGTCTCCCGGCGGATTTTTCGCCATCGCGCCAGACCGCGCGGCGGACGAAGCATAGCCGACAGCGAACGCGTCGGCCAGCGCCGGCGCCGTCTGTTTCTGCGCCCCGTTGGACCATGTCGCCTCGCCTACGCGAGCTCGCCGCTCGCCGCCCGGTCGAATATCCCACGCAACGATTCCTTGGTGAGCTGCATCGGATTGCTGCCGGCGGTCGGGTCGTGAAGCGCCATCTCCGCCACGCGGTCGGCCTGGTCGAGCGGGACGCCGAGCGCGACGAGCGTGTGCGGCACGCCGATCTCGCGGCGCAGCGCGAGCACCCACTCCATGAAGGCCTCGAACGAGGCGGGCAGCCCGAGATAGGCTGCCAGACGCTCGATCCGCGGCTCGATCGCGGCGCGGTTGAACACCAGCACGTAAGGCATGAATACGGCGTTGGTCATGCCGTGGTGGGACCCGTGCAGCGAACCGACGGGATGCGAGAGCGAGTGGATCGCGCCCAGGCCCTTCTGGAACGCCGTCGCGCCCATCGTGGCGGCGGCCATCAGCATCGCGCGCGCCTCGATGTCGGCGCCGGTCTTCACCGCGCGCGGCAGATAGTCCTTGACCAGCCGCATGCCTTCGACCGCGACGCCGTCGGCGAGCGGATGGAAGCCAGGGGCGCAATAGGCTTCGAGACAATGCGAAAGCGCATCCATTCCCACCCCAGCGGTGAGCCGCGGCGGCAGGCCGATCGTCAGCTCGGGGTCGAGAATCGCGATTTTCGGCATCATACTGGGATGGAAGATGATCTTCTTGGTGTGCGTCGATTCGTCGGTGATGACGCCGGCGCGGCCGACTTCCGAGCCGGTGCCCGACGTCGTGGGCACGGCGACGATCGGAGCAATGCCCTCGGGATCGGCGCGGGTCCACCAATCCCCCACGTCCTCGAAATCCCACATCGGCCGCGTCTGTCCGGCCATGAAGGCGATCACCTTGCCGACATCCAACGCGGAGCCGCCGCCAAACGCGATGACGCCGTCGTGGCCGCCGGCGCGATAGGCCGCGAGCCCGTCCTCGACGTTGCGTGCGATCGGGTTCGCCTGGACCTTGTCGAAAATCTCGATCCCGAGACCCGCCGAACGGCAGTGTGCGGCTGCGTTTGCGATCATCGGCAGCGCGGAGAGGCCGGGGTCGGTGACGAGCAGAGGACGTTCGATGCCGGACGCGTGGCAGGCGTCGGCGAGTTCGCGGATCCGGCCCGGCCCGAAGCGGACCGAGGTCGGGTAGTTCCAATTGCCGGTGAGGGTCATGTTGGTGTTCCCTGAGGCGGGCGCCTCCCCTCTCCGTAAGGAAGGGGAGGGGAAAGTTCCTCATTCACGAGCGTTCGAATCCGCGCTTCAATTCCCAGTCGGTGATGCGGCGGTCGTATTCGCCTTGCTCCCATCGCGCGGCGTGGACGTAGTGATCGACGACGGCGTCCCCGAAGGCGCCGCGCAGCATCTCCGAACCATCCAGCATATCCGTCGCCTCGCGCAGGGTTTTCGGGATCTCGCGCAATCGTTCGCCGTGATAGGCGTCGCCCACGAAAGGTGGCTCCAGCTCGAGCTTCTGCTCGATGCCGGCGAGGCCCGCGGCCAACAGCGCGGCGAAGGCGAGATAGGGATTGAGGTCGGCGCCGCCGATGCGGCATTCGACGCGGATCGCTTTCGTCCCCTCGCCGCACAGCCGGAAGCCGGAGGTGCGGTTGTCGACGCTCCAGACAGCCCTCGTCGGCGCGAACGTGCCGACCTGGAAGCGCTTGTAGGAATTGATGAACGGCGCCAGGAAATACGTGATTTCGCGCGCATGGGCGAGTTGCCCCGCCAGATACTGCCGCATCAGCGCCGACATGCCGTGGGGGCTCTCGGGATCGGCGAACAGCGGCGTGCGCCCGTCGGCGTCCCAGAGCGAAGCGTGCACGTGGCTGGACGATCCCGCGAGATCGTAACGCCACTTCGCCATGAAGGTGACCGCCTTGCCGCGGCTGTGGGCGATCTCCTTGCAGCCGTTCTTGATCAGCACGTGGCGATCGGCCATCTCGAGCGCCTCGGCGTAGCGGACGTTGATCTCTTCCTGGCCCGGTCCCCACTCGCCCTTGGAATTCTCGACCGGTATGCCCGCGCCGTGCAATCCGTTGCGGATCGCGCGCATCACCGGCTCTTCCTTGGCAGTCTGGAAGATATGATAATCCTCGATATAATAGCCTGCGGTCTTCGGATCGCGGTACGCCTTCGCCTGGATCGCCTCGTAGCTCTCGTCGAACAGATAGAATTCGAGCTCCGAGGCGAACAGCGCCTTCATGCCCGCCTTCCCGAGGCGTGCGATCTGGCGCTTCAGCATCGCGCGCGGCGAATGCGGGACGTCTTCGTGGCGATGGTGGTCGACGACGTCGGCGAGCACGAGGGCCTTCGCCTCGAGCCAGGGGATGCGGCGGAGCGTCGCCATGTCGGGCTTCAGGGTGAAATCGCCGTAGCCCTGGCCCCAACTCGCCGCCGCGTAGCCGGGCACCGGCTCCATGTCGATATCGTTGGCCAACAGATAGCAGCAGGCGTGGGTCTCCTCGTGCGCCGATTCGACGAAATGCTCGGCATGGAACCGCTTACCGACCAGTTGCCCGGCCATGTCGGTGAAGGCGACGACGACCGTGTCGATCTCGCCCGCGGCGACGGCGGCCTTCAACGCGTCGAAGGTCAGCATTCCGGGCATGGGGCTCCTCGATGGGGGTGTTGCGGGCACTGTGGCCTATCGGCGCGGAATCGTCGAGACGCAGGGCGCCATGGTCGTCCGTCAGGAACGCCGCATCGCCGTGACTGGCTCCGGTGAGAGATTTTCTGGTTTCGTGATTTTTCAAGGCCTTGCAGCCAGGAAAATTTTCCTCCCGTTCACCGGCGCGCCGTGCGCGGCGCATCTCGCACACTCACGAAATGTAACCGCGCTCGCTGAGCGCGGCCGTCGTAGAGCGCCTCATTTTTCGGCGCTATGAACCCACGCGGTCAGCGACCGCGTCCACAGAGCCGGCTTGTTTTATCGCATAGTAACTGTGTTTTATAACATATTGTTATTATTGCTATATTGTGTAATTGCATGATGGCTCTCGAACGCGGCCATTGCGTTCGCCGGCCAACTCTGTTCGATGTCCCGATCGGAAGAGGCGCCGCGACCGGCGGCAGACTCGCCCGCGCGAAACATGAGGGCGCCGCATGAGTCTGCATCTGCTGGTGATCGAGGGCAACACGCGCGACGATCGCGACGCCTATCGCGCTGGCCTCGGCGTGACCGCCAGCGAGGCCTATGCGCAAACTCTGATGCAACTGGCCCCGGACGCGATCTGCCAAATCGGCTTCCCCGCAGACGAAGGCGCGGGCCTGCCCAGCGCGGCGGGGCTGGAAGCCTATGACGGCGCCTTCATCACCGGCTCGGCGCTGAACCTCTACGACGGCGGCCCGGCGATCACGCGCCAGATCGATCTCGCCCGCGCCGTGTTCGCCTCGCGCACGCCATTGTTCGGCTCCTGCTGGGGCTTGCAGGTCGCGACCGCCGCGGCGGGCGGCGAAGTGCTGCGCAATCCCAAAGGCCGCGAGATCGGCGTCGCCCGCAACATCTGGCCGACCGAAGCCGGCCGCGCGCATCCGCTGCTCGCCGGCCGCCGCGCCGCTTATGACGCGATCTGCTCGCATCTCGACATCGTCACGCCAGCCCCCGGCGCTCTCGTCCTCGCCGCCAACGCGACGAGCGCGATCCAGGCGGCGGAAATCGGCTGGGAAGGCGGAACGTTCTGGGGCGTGCAGTACCATCCGGAATATAGTTTACGAGAGATCGCTGCGATCGTGACGCGGCGCGGATCGACTCTCGCCAGGGAGGGCTTCTTCCCAGACGAGCGGGACGCCC
>JBAQGU010000783.1:0-4929 GCA_049287975.1 Roseiarcus sp. | reverse complement strand
CCTTTTTCCCTCATGGGACAGCCTCCTCAAAACCCTCGCCTTTCAGGTCGCCCCGCCGCTTCCTTCATGATGTTTTTTCAAAATGAGAATTGCTGCGCGCTTTCATGCGGGTTGGGTTTCATCGCTCTTTTGCGGCCGACGTCCGCCGGATGATCATCGAAGGCGCTGCCTGGATGCGCGGGTCGAACCCAGCATCACGAAGCCGAAAGCGCAACGCTTGTATCTGCGCGTCGCCTCAAGGCGTCCCCTACGGCGGAGCCCGTTATTGACGCGTCCTGGTGGAGAATTCGCCCGCGCGGATGCGGTCGGGCAGGCCCTGCGCCATGCACGCCGCGCGTTCTTCCCCGTGGATCGCCACGAGTTCGCGAAACGCCGCGCAGAACGCCGCCTCGGCGAACGCGTCGACGTCGATGCCGTCCAGCACCGCCTCCGCGAAAGCCTCGCTGACATAGTTCAAGGCCGCGCGACGCGCGTCGGCGGCGTTCAGCTCTTTCAGAGACATGTCGAGGGCAGGACTCATCCCTGCCAAGATAGCCTCGCGGCCGTCCGCTTGCGACGCCTCTCTTTAATAAGGGTTAACATGCGCTTCGCGCTGGCGCGAAACGGCGTGCCGCGAGCCTTGCGCGCCGCCGTAGAGCGCGCAATCGTCGCGGGACGGGGCCACGGGCCTCTCCTCGCGCGTGGAGGCGGAAAATGTGCGGGCGGTTTGCGATCACCCTGCCGCCGGAGGCGGTGCGCGCGTTCTTCGACTATGTCGAGCAGCCGAATTTCCCGCCACGTTACAATATCGCACCGACGCAGCCGATTCCGATCGTGTTCGCGCGCGCCCATACCGGCGGGGCGGAGCGGCATTTCCTGCTGACGCGCTGGGGCTTCCTGCCCGGTTTCGTCAAGGATGCCAAGACTTTTCCCCTTCTTATCAATGCGCGAGCCGAGGGCGTCGGCGAGAAGGCGAGCTTTCGCGCCGCGCTGCGGCGGCGACGCTGCCTCGTCATCTCCGACGGCTTCTACGAATGGCGGCGCGTGCCGGAGAAAGGCCTGAGGCAGCCCTATCTGATCCGGCGCGTGAACGGCGAACCGATGGGCCTCGCCGGGCTATGGGAGACCTGGATCGACGCGACCGGCGGCGAGATCGACACCGCCTGCATCATCACGACGACCGCGAACCGTCTGATGTCCAACGTGCACGAACGCATGCCCGCGATCCTGCCGCGCGAGGCGTTCTCGCTCTGGCTCGACACGGACCGCGTCGATCCGGCGACCGCGGTCGCGCTGCTGACGCCGGCGCCGGAGAGCGCGCTGGAACTCGTGCCGATTGGAACCGCGGTCAACCGGTTCGCCAACGACGACGCGTCCGTGCAGGCGGCGGTGGGGGAGAAGGTGCGGGCGGGGCGATGAACTATTCCGAAAAACCCCAAAGGGTTGGTCTCCGTGCGGCGTCCTGATCGGTCCATCCCACCGCGTCCGCCGCGTGATATGCTGCGTTCGCACTACAAGCGACCGGCGCGAAAACGCCAGCCGACGTTGGGGGAAGTGATGCGTCAAATCTGGATAGCAAGGGCGGGCGCGCCGGAAGTTCTCGAGGTCAGGCAAGCGCCCGACCCGGAACCGCGACCGGGCGAGATGAGGATTCGCGTCGAGGCGAGCGGCGTCAATTTCGCCGATGTCATGGGCCGCATGGGGGTCTATCCCGACATGCCGCCGCTTCCGGTCGTGCCCGGCTACGAGGTCGCCGGTCGGGTCGACGCCGTCGGCGCAGGTCTCGACGCGGGCTGGCTGGGCCGCGAAGTGATGGCGGCGACCCGGTTCGGCGGCTATTCGGATGTGGTCTGCGCGCCCGCAAACCAGGTGTTCGCGCGGCCCACGGGACTGTCCGCGATCGACGCCGCCGCGATCCCGATAAACTACCTCACCGCCTGGCAGCTCCTCGTCGTGATGGGCGGATTGAAGAAAGGCGAGACGGTGCTGATCCATTCGGTCGGCGGCGGCGTCGGGATCGCAGCGACGCAGATCGCCAAGCACATCGGCGCGCGCGTCGTCGGTACGGCCTCGGCCGCCAAACACGGCGAACTCGCCGCGCTCGGCGTCGACCATCTCATCGACTATCGGACCGAGGATTTCGAAACGCGGGCGCGCGCCATCACCGACGGACGCGGCGTCCATCTGATTCTCGACCCCGTCGGCGGAGATTCGCTGAAGAAGGGCTTCCGCCTGCTGGCGCCGACGGGCCGGCTCGGCGTCTTCGGCGCTTCGTCCCTGGCGCAGGGGAAGACGCGAAGCCTCGTCGGCGCGCTGTCGATGCTCGCGAGCACGCCGTGGCTCCAGTTCAATCCGCTCGCCTTGATGAACGCGAACAAGGGCGTCTTCGGCGTCAATCTGAAGCACCTCTGGGACGACCCCGAACTCATGCGCATCTGGGCCGGGCAAGTGCTCGAGCTCTGGTCGAAAGGAGCGATCAAGCCGCGAATCGCGCGGAGCTTTCCCTTCGCCGAAGCAGCCGCGGCGCACCATTTTCTCCAGGACCGCAAGAACATCGGCAAAGTGATCCTGACGCCTCAGCCGTCGCGAACGTGACATCCTGCGCGAAACATCCTATGGTGGTTATACGGACGTATAATTACTCGGCGCCGTCGGCAGGAGAGGCGATATGGACGTTCTGACGATTCGCAAGGTTGGCGGCTCGTTGATGGTCGCGCTGCCGAAGGCGGCGGCGGAGCAACTGGGGTTGCAGGACAAACAGAGAATCGCGTTCGAGATCAAGAAGGGCCGGATCGTGCTCGATCCGCAGGCTTATGTCAGACCCAAATACAAGCTGGCGGACTTGATCGCCGAATGCGACGCGGATGCGCCGATTCCCGCCGAAGCCCAGGAATGGCTGGACGCGCCGAGCGTCGGCTCTGAAATCGCGCCGTGAACCGGGGCGACGTTTATCTGGTCGACCTCGACCCTACGCGCGGGCATGAACAGCGAGGTAAACGCCCCGTGCTGGTGCTCACCACCGCCGCGCACAACAAGATCAGCCCGGCGATCATCGCTCCGATCACGCGCGGCGGCGACTATGCGCGATACAAGGGCTTCGTCGTGCCGTTGAGCGGCGGCCAGACGACGGGGGTAGTTCTCTGCAACCAGATTCGCGCGTTGGACATAGCGAGCCGCGGTGGCGAATATCGAGAGACGCTATCCCCCGAAATCTTGGACGACGTCCTTGCGAGAGTCGCGGCGATGCTGGGATGGGATTCGTAAGTCGACCGCTTGCCCCGGGCTCGCCGACTTGGCAAGAGAGCCCATGCCCGACAAGCCCAAGCCCGAGACCAAACCCAAGCCGCCCCGCCCCGTCGCCGCCATCTTCCATCCCGACGGCCTCCACCGCTGCCCCTGGGCGGGCGCCGATCCGCTCTATGTCGCCTATCACGACGAGGAATGGGGCGTGCCGGAATGGGACGACCGCGCCTTGTTCGAGAAGCTCATCCTCGATGGTTTCCAGGCGGGACTCTCCTGGATCACGATCCTGCGCAAGCGCGAGGCGTTCCGCGCCGCCTTCGACGGTTTCCGGCCCGAGATCATCGTCGACTACGACGCGGCGAAGATCGAGGCGCTGATGGCCGATCCGGGCATCGTGCGCAACCGCGCCAAGATCCAAGCCACGATCGCGCTCGCCCGGATCTATTTCGATTTGCAGGCGCGCGGCGGCTTCGCCAGGCATATCTGGAGCTTCGTCGACGGCCGGCCGGTCCAAAACGCGCGCGCGTCGATTCGCGAGATCCCGGCGTCGACCGCCGTCGCCGAGACGATCGCCAAGGATCTGCGCCAGCGCGGCGGCAATTTCGTCGGCCCGACGATCGTCTACGCTTTCATGCAGGCGGTCGGCATGGTCAACGACCATCTCGTCGACTGCCACCGCCACGCCGCCTGCGCCGCGCTCGCCGCGAACCGGCCATGGTGAGCAGCGCCGACCGGAGCGGGCGCGCCTGGCAGCGCATGCTCTCGGGCCGCCGGCTCGATCTGATCGACCCCTCCCCGCTCGACGTCGAAATCGCCGACATCGCCCACGGCCTCGCCCGCGTCGCGCGCTGGAACGGCCAGACGCACGGGCCGGAGATTTTCTCCGTCGCCCAGCATTCGCTGCTCGTCGAAGCGATCTTCGCCGCGGCCGACCCGGACGCGCCGCCATGCCGGCGTCTTGCGGCGCTGTTGCACGACGCGCCGGAATACGTGATCGGCGACATGATCTCGCCTTTCAAGGCGGCGATCGGCGGCGAATACAAGCTGGTGGAGCAGCGGCTGCTCGGCGCGGTCTTCCTCCGTTTCGGCCTGCCCGACCGAATCGCGCCGGACCTCGCCAAGGCGATCAAGGCGGCAGACCGCGAAGCAGCCTATCTCGAGGCGACCTCGCTGGCCGGCTTCGCAATTCCCGAGGCGCGAAAATTTTTCGGCACGCCGAAGGTTGCCCCGGGCGCGTTCGCGGCCTATTTGCAACCGCTGCGGCCGAACGAGGCGCAGGCGCGCTTCCTCGGCCGCTTCGCGGAGCTCGACGCCGCCTGAGCTCGGGAAACGCCAATGCCGCGACTGCACGTCTGCTCGCTCGCCCGGATCGACGAGGTCGTCGAGGCGACCGGCGCGCGCTCGATGGTGACCTTGCTCGGCCCCGGCACGCCGGTGGTGCGCCCCGGCGCGATCGCGCTCGAGCGCCATCTCCACATCGAGATGCACGACATCGTCGAGGATTCCCCGGGCCATGTTCTTCCCGGCGCCACGCATATCGACGCCCTGATCGCCTTCGTCCACGGGTGGGATCGCCAGGCGCCGATGCTGATCCATTGCTTCGCCGGCGTCTCGCGCTCGACCGCCTCGGCCTATATCGCGGCCTGCCTGCTCGCGCCCCATCGGGACGAGCGCGAGATCGCCCGGAAGCTGCGCGCGGCCTCGCCG
>JBAQGU010000782.1:0-8528 GCA_049287975.1 Roseiarcus sp. | reverse complement strand
TGGCCGTGACGCCAAATCCGGTCGTCAAAAACAATTTCGTCGCGACTGTACGGATCACCTTCTAGCTCCAGTGAAGTGGACCCCGGATTTGGGACCAGCCGTTAAGGTGTGAAGCGTCCTGCTCTGTTTAACCGATGGAGCGAGCGAAATGACGAAATCACGCAAGAAGTTTGATGCGGCGTTCAAGGCGAAGGTGGCGTTGGCGGCGCTGCGGGAGGATGCGACGGTTCCGGAGCTGGCCAAGCCGCATGGCGTGCATCCGAACCAGATTTACGGCTGGAAGAAGCTGGTCGTGGACCATATGGCGAGCCTGTTTGCCCGGGCGCCAGCGCGTCGGGGGACGGGGAGGAGGCGCGCGAGCGGGAGACTGCCAAGCTCTACAGCAAGATTGGCGAATTGACGGTCGAGCGGGATTTCTTGGTCAAGGGGCCAAGTCGATGAGCGCGCCGGCGAGACGCGCGAAGGTCGAGCGAAGTGGAGCCGGGTTGTCGGTGCGGCGGCAATGCCAGCTGCTGAACGTCGCCCGTTCCGGCGTCTATCGGCCGCGACCCGGGCCTTCCGCCGACGATCTGGCTCTGATGCGTCGGATCGACTAACTCTATCTGGAGAGGCCGTTCTACGGCTCGCGGAGAATGACGTTCGACCTGAATGAGGAAGACCATGGAGCAAGGACAGTCCGCGCCGACGTGAGAAAGTCACCTCCGGTCACTTCGGAGGGCAATACCTAACCAACCCTCCCCGATGGCGGCTAGCAGCCTGTCGGACTTGAGCTCTCGGGTGGATCCAACCTATTGATGTTATCGAGTATTGTGTTCCTCACACAAGTCGAAAGTCCCAATGAAATCTAGCGCGCAATTCAACCATTCGACTCCAAAATCTCCCGAAAGAACCCTCGATATCGTTCAGCAATCCTTGTCCAGGAAAAGGCCTCGATTTTGCCACGTCGGCCTTCGCGATCGAACGATCCACGGCCGAGCGCTGCCTCGAGCTGACCGGAAACGGCTTCTGAATCGTCGGTATCGAGCAGATATTCTTCAGCCCCGGCGATCCATCTCAGCTGAGGGGATTCGTGAGCGACCACGGGAAGTCCGCACGCCATCGCTTCAAGAAACGCCAGCGACGAAGGCTCGTCTTTGGAAAGATGCAAAAATGCATCAGCGCAACGATAAAGTTGCGGCATTTTCATTGGGGCGACGGAGACTCGGGTAAACCTTCCTGGTAGCAGTTCTGCTGCGGTCGCGGCGATCGTTTCTCGTAGAGGGCCGTCTCCCGCGACCACCAGATGTGCATTGGGAACCCTAGCTACCGCCGCAATTCCCACTTCCACTCGCTTTGTAGGAATTAGAGCGCTGACCATCAACACTATTCGCCTATCCTTCGGCAGGCCAAATTCCTCTCGTTCGCCTAACCCAGGAGTGAAACGATCGAAATCGACGCCATTGGGGATCAACTTACAAAGCCAGCGATCTCTGTTGCGTCGATAAAATTCAGGGTTGGTGCAAACCAAACCGTCACAACGGAAAAAACGGTATTCCGAATTGCGAGCTTGCGCGGCCCAATCCCCATTTTGAGTCACAAACACGTGGCGCGGCTTCCGGCCCCACAAGACGGGCCGCCGAAGCATCCAATTGGTAAATGGATAGCCGCAAGTGACAACTATGTCGTAGTCTGCCGGCCTGTAACGTCGAAGGAAGTCCGGTACAAACGTTAACTCTTCATAACCACATTCGTCCCTCAGTCCAGGTAGAGAGGGGAAGCGCTCGAATCTCTCCCGACGGAGACTAACAGCTCGCAGAAAACGATACGGTGTTGCCTCTCGCTCCTGACCTGAGCCAATCAAGGTTACAGAGTCATTAGTTTTTACAAGCTCGGAAGCAATCGATATGAAGGCCTGCTCCGCGCCTCGATCGTGTCGGTGAAGACCGGTCAATGCAAATAGAATATTCATAAACTCGGGCGCACCAACGATCCAATCTACGGAAGGGATAACCTTGCAACAAATTCGGAAAAGAGTCAAACCAGTTGAGTCCGCTAATTCACGAAATCCGGTCCCGCTAGCGTCGCCGCGCGCCCTGATATATGAGATTTCCTGCCCTCGCTTCTAGGTTTCATATGGGACGTCGATGTCGTTTATCTTCGTGACGGGCGGAGCCGGATTTATTGGGAGTCACACTTGCAAAGCATTGGCAGCGGAAGGTTTCGTTCCCGTTACGTTTGATAATCTGTCAACAGGTCTGTGAATGTTCGGTGGGACCCCTAGTCGTGGGCGATATCCTCGATCGTTACGCCCTTGACAGGGCGTTCGAGCTTTATGAGCCGAGGGCTGTGATTCATTTTGCGGGGTTGGCCTACGTTGGCGATTCCTTTGGGGATCCGTTGCGCTATTATCGGACCAACACTGAGGGAATGATAACTATTCTAGAAACGATGCTAGCAAACGATACGAAAGAAATCTCTTTTCGAGCTCCTGCACCACCTACGGCGTTCCTGAAATTCTCCTGATCTCCGAGACTGGCAAACAATCGCCGATCAGTCCGTATGGCCGTTCTAAGCTCGCGTGTGAGCAGGTGGTCAAAGACTCGGCGGCTGCTCTCGGAATCCAGTTTGTTACTTTTTCGATACTTTAACGCGTACGGTGCAGATAAAGACGGAGAGCTATCCGAGAGACATTCTCCAGAAACCCATCTAATTCCACTCGCAATCGATTCGGCTACCGGCCAGGGACCTCCCCTTGAGATATACCGCGCCGACTACCCGACTTCCGACCGTGCCTGTGAGAGGGACTTTGTACACGTTTCGGACCTTGCCTCAGCGCAGTAGATGCAGTTGGACACTTGAACAGAGGTTCAACATCGTTGGAGCTAAATCTTGGATCTGGGTAAGCATATTCGGTGCTTCGGGTCATTTCAGAGGTAGAGCGAGTTGTGGGCAGGTCGGTGCCGATAAAGTGGGGTCCTCGACGTTCCGGAGATCCGCCCATTCTGTTCTCTGATCCCAGCGCATCGACATAGGTTGCGTTTCTATCCGAAATATTCGGACTTGACCACGATTATTGCCACGGCTTGGCGCTCTCGTCGGTCGGAATCTTATGCCCGCACTGCCTGACGCGCAAACGCGCCAGCGGCAAGGTCGAGAACTATCATCGTCGCTGTCGGCGACGGTCGTGGCGCCCGGCCATTCCTAGGTCGTGCCGCTGAGGCCGGAGTTCAAGCGCCCCAGGACGACGCCGAGAAGCAGGACTGCGAAAGCAACGCCGTCAAACGCTGGTTCGAAATGCACAGCGGGCGGCTCGCGCCGTCGCGCCCCGTGTTTTTGGGCGACGATCTGTTCGCTCCGTCGCCAAGATGGACCGACGCTTGCGACGATTCCATCTTCACCTGCAAGCCCGACGACGTGACTGGAAACAGACAGTTCACAAAACGATCTACGGCCCGATCGCGGCATTGTAATCGTAGCGGCCATCATCATTTAGGCGTATTTACGCATAATATAGGTTATATTCATCAGAGCGTGGCGCCCGCCCCGACTCGCGAAATAACGCAAACGCAGCCGCCGCCGGTTAATCCGGCGCCCCACCTGAATCGCCGAAGCCGCAAGGAGCTTCCTCCCCGGAGCCCGCTTCACGACCACTACCGGGATCAGCTGCTTTTTTCCACTTCTTCATGGAGGCGAGGTTGTGCCCCACGCGACAGGCCCATGGCAGGCGTCGCGTGAACAAGCCGGCACAACATCGCCTGTCACACGATCTGCTCGTGGAAGTGTTTGACTCTAAAACCGAAATACCGCGTCCGAAACGCCTCCGCCAACCACTCCGCCTCCGCGTCGGGAACCCGAGACGAACTCACCAGTCCTCGCCGACGGTCGACCAGCCCCCTCGCCACGATCCCCGTACGCGTCCCGCAATCGACGGAAATGTCGATCGCTCAATCCCGGCAGCTCCCCGCGTTAACACAACTCAGTCGTCCCGCACGATGCGAGACGATCGCATCCAAAACACGCGCCATCTCCGGCAATATGTGATCCCCCGTTCAAAAACCGGACAAACGACGGGCTACCTATCCGGACAAATCACTTGCTCGCGACAAGATACGCAATATCGTTGACGTAAAGTAACATTTATGGGAAGCTTGGATTCATCAACCTTACCCGGCCTGCAGACCAGCTCCATGGAGGGGGCCTATGAATAAACTTGTGCGTTCACCGACTAATATAGTCAACCCAGCATCGCGTCGCGCGGCACTATCTTTCGGATCGCTCAAAGTCATTGCCGCGTTGACAGACGCATGCTCAGTTCTGGCGGCGAGCGTATCTGGATTTTTCATCTATCAATATTACTTTACTGGGATTTTACGATTTCCAGACGATAGTCTTGGTATTGGCAGTATAGTAGCTGTTTTATTTGTTATTGTGGCGGGTTCGCGAGGGTTTTATCAAATCAATACGATGGTAAATCCCGCCAGAAACATACAATATATTTTGCCAATAATTGCAATTACGATTTTATTACTCATTAGTTTTTTGTTTATACTTAAGGTTGGAGACAAGCACTCACGCGGTTCAATAGTCGTCTTCGCGGCTCTCGCCCTCGGTTTTGTGACATTCGGGCGATTGACGTTGGCTCGTATCTCGACAATCGGAGTGCAAAACGGAGTCATTGCGGGAAGAAGGGCGGTGGCCGTTGGCGCGGCATCGGAACTAGATAAGATCCTGCCTTATGATCTGCGTCGCTTCGGTATTGAGGAGGTAGCTCGCGTCGGATTGATCCAGAGCGAAGAAACGATGGGGCTTGGTGAAAGAGGGCGCGCGCAGATTGCCGATGCTATCAATCTTGCTCGAGATCTTCGCGCTACCGAATTCGTCCTCATCATCCCTTGGGCTCAGGAAGCGCTCCTGGCAGAAGTGGGCAATTTGCTGCGGGTCTCGCCGTTGTCGGTCAAGCTCCTACCTGATTCAACGATTAGAAGAATTCTCGGACGCCAAAGCAACGGCGGCCGCGACCCCCCGCTCTCGGTGGAGATTCAGCGCGAGCCCTTGAATGGTTGGGAGCGTTTGGCAAAACGCGCGCTTGATCTTGTCTTGGCCGTCGCCGCTGCAGTATTGCTTGCGCCTGTTCTTTTAATGACCGCGGTTGCGATCAAGATAGACAGCAACGGGCCTGTGCTATTTCGGCAGCGGCGCGTTGGATTCGACAACAGGGAATTTTTGATATACAAATTCCGCACAATGACGGTGATGGACGACGGCGAGGCGGTCGTTCAGGCGCAACGTGGTGACTGGCGTGTGACGCGGATAGGGAAGCTGTTGCGCCGCTCCAGCATCGACGAGCTTCCGCAACTCTTCAACGTTATTCGAGGCGACATGTCGATCGTTGGCCCGAGGCCTCACGCGGTCGCGCATCACGATCAGTACGGCGCGCTCATCGCCAGTTACGCGCTTCGGCATCACGTGAAGCCGGGGCTAACGGGCATGGCTCAAATTCGCGGCCTGCGTGGTGAGACTCGTCAGCTCGCTCTCATGGAACGGCGCGTCGAGCAAGACCTTTGGTATATCAACCACTGGTCTTTGACGCTCGATCTGATGATCATGATGCGAACTTGTTTCGTCTTGCTACGCCACGAGGTTTATTGAATTCGTCCTTGCGACGAAAGCGGCGCGCGCTCGCACCGCTTCTTTGCTTGGTAGAAACTTCTCGGCGTCATCTTCGCGGTGTAGGATCGATGCAGTCTTTGAGGTATAAATAGTCCCGACGCCAAGAAGGTTGGCGAAATATCAGATTTGTAGAAAAATAACAGCAATAGCGATAGACAGTGTAGCCTTACTAATTCCGACATCGAAGACCGAAGCAAAGTTTAGCAGGACTACCGCGACTCCCTACGGGCCCAAACGCTAAAGCGAATCACTTTACCAACGAGTTCATGATCACCGCGACGACATTTCCGAAAGGAAAGTGACTTTCCCTGCGCCGCGACTCGTTTGCGGGACCCCCGGGGTCGACTTCATCACCGAGCACCGGGGCGATGCGGGCTTGGCGCGACTCAAACGACCAAAAGTCCCGACGTGACCGCTTTGTTGACTGCTTGCGCCGAGCTTACGCAATCCAGTTTAAAACGAGCCGATTTCAAAAAATCTCGCACCGTATGGGGAGAAATATTCAATATAACGGCAATATCGCTTGAACTCTTGCCTTGAGCGACCCAGCTTAGACACTCGATCTCTCTCGGTGTCAGGTGTGGCCGATCCTCCCCAAATACTTCAGAAACCACTCGCTGGTGAAGCCGATTCGCAACTTGTATAAGCAGCGACAGGGTATTCTCCCGAAACTTGACCCACTCTCTTTCTGATCTTGAAGACGAAATTGAAAAGAGACCCCGATGCCCGTATTTGCTCCGGACCGGGATAGAGAGGCCACGAGGCCCAACTCCATGCCGAGCAGCATCGGTCAGAAATGACATCTCCGCCACGGACTGAATCTTTAGCTCGCTCCAATCGAATGGGAGAGTTCGCAGAAATCCCTCGCGCACAACAGGGTCGATGTCCAGATACCCCATTTGCACGTACTGCTTGACCCAAGGTGCGGGATAGGTCACGCGAATATAGGCGTCAGCTGAAGGACTCGCCCCCAGTTTGGACGAATGGTAGACTATGTGATCGACCTTCAAAAGGTCCCGGAGCCTGGCGATTGTCTCTTCCATCTCTGTCGTGTCAGCCACGACCGAGAACGCTTCGAACAGCCTTTCTTCTTCTTGGGAGCGGGTAGCCATGCGTTCGGTCAATCTAGCCGCGTTGTGTAAAAGGACAACTGGACGCCCCCCGATTCCTCTTTGGTTCTGGGAAGTTCCGCGAACTTCTGACATTTGCAACAGCCTCTCCATACGCAGGCGTCCGTGAGTTCCGCCTGAAAGATCGGTCCCTTGTCATCCCGCGCGGACACCGAATTATAGGATGCCGACTTCTCGAGCGTCGAACCTGCAACGCCTTCGGCAGAAAATGACCGCGCTTGGACTGCGGAGCCTGACGTGTATTGAACTCGGGAGCGGAAGCGGCGGGGACGCCGAGACCGGAACAGCAATGACAGTGTCCGGCGCATGCTCGAGAGTGCGCTACCTTCTGCCCGGCGGTTCGTGCCCGGTCCTTTCCAAGAAACGCCGGTTGAAGCCGCGTCCTTCTCTCCTCTGAAAGCTCCCCGTCGCGGCTCGAGGACATCACCAACTGGAATTCCGCAGTCTGGACCGCGCGCGAGGCTCGGAGCGTCCTCGACATCCGAATGCCGTGAGCTTCGCTCAGGCCTCCGTCGATTGGATTCGAGCCACACACGGCAACTCCATCGATCTTATTGATCCAGAATTGCACGAAATCGGATTGGGTGAACCTTTTGAGATCGACGGCGTCGCTGGTCGCCACGCGCCGCCCCCTGATTTGACTTCGGCGAAGTTTGCGCCGCGGTTTGGGGCCAAGGAGTACGCGGCCCGGTAACGCCAGACCAGAGTCGAACGCCAAAAAAACGATCATTGCTCGCCAAACCAGTATTCTGCTCCGATCCTCGGCGGGACCAGCACGCAAACCACGGCGAACGCTGCGTCCGGCAACATAGCCGCCATCAGGGAGATAGGAACTTGCGCCGACACGGCAAGGAAGCCAGTCGGGATGATCCATGTTCGCCCTTGGCGCAAACACGACCGGCGGCGTCGAGCCAATGCCAACCAATCCATAAAACGAAACGAAACTACTGGAGGTGTAATGCCCGTCACTAGTGTCCGTCATGACGGTAGCGAACATAATCGAGCTAGCCCCAAGCGCCAAGGCGGTCGACGAAGGCACATGAATAGTCATACTATTCACCCGTGACGCCGAGCAAGCCACGCCGGACGGCTGGCAAAAAATATACACTGCCTCCCCAAATCCCGACGAATTTATAACAGTCCGAGTAGCACCTCGCAATAGGGGTGGTGGACCACAATTCCCGAACAATTTTTAGACCGAAACCTTCGCATCAGCGATTTCGCGGTCCTTGACGGCTTCGAAGGTTACGATTCTGAATTGCCGATCGCCTCCCTCAGTTCGTCCGGCGACGCTCGGCGAGTCCAGCTGGATCGCGGGCAGGTGGCGCGTGTCAAATCGCTTTCATGGCGGCGCTGGGCGGCTTCGCCGCGCTAGGCGGCGAGGCCGGGGATGAGGGCTGGGCGCGGTAGCGGTGGGATTTTGCTCATCCGGCCGATCTGATTGCCGCGCTCGGCAGCGCTCCGGCCCGGTGAACGCGGTTCGTCATCTCAGGGCCATGGAGGGTGACCAAATCTTCCCATTTTATGAGACAGGCTGCCGAAGCGCCGGCGCCTGCTCAAACGCCGCGCCGCGTCAAATGAGCAAGGCCCCGAACCAACGAGAATCCAAGAAATAAGGCCTAAGTGTCCGATTTGAAAGTCGTTGAATCGGATGAATCACTTATGATTCAAGGGAGGTGAGCTGATTCGTGGAAGGCCGCCGATGTGGACGAGTGAAAACCGCGCGAGGTACGATCGCGATGAATTGCG
>JBAQGU010000781.1:0-2920 GCA_049287975.1 Roseiarcus sp. | reverse complement strand
CTTGTGGGGGAGGGCCGGGGTGGGGGGATGGCCGATTGCTTTCATGACAACGGCCTCGAGTTCGACAGGTCATCTTCAATTGATCGTCGCGGCCCGACCCCGCGCCCTAACCCTCCCCCACAAGGGTGGAGGGAACCGGCCGCGTGGCAGATCCGCGCGGTCATGCCTTCTCCGCGACGCGCTCGCCGAAGATGCCTTGCGGGCGCAGCGCGAGGAAGAGGATCAGCACGAGGAAGGCGAAGGCGTCCTTGAACGGCACGGAAACATAGGCTGCGCCGAAGGTTTCGATGATCCCGATCGCGAAGCCGCCGAGGATCGCGCCGGCGACGTCGCCGAAGCCGCCGATGATCGTCGCCGCGAAGGCTTTCAGCGCGATCGTCGAGCCCATCTGGATCGAGACAAACAGCACCGGCGCCACCAGAATGCCGGCGATTCCGCCCAGCACCGCGCTATAGACGAAGGTGATCATGATCATCGCGGCGACGGGAATGCCGAGCAGCGCCGCCATTTCCTTGTCCTGGCTGGTCGCCTGCAGTTTCTTGCCGAGCAGCGTGCGCTCGAACAGCCAATATTGAAACGCGACGAGGCCCAGGGTGACCGCGATGATCAAGAGATACTGGCTGTCGAGATAGACAGGCCCGAGCTGGATGCCAGGCGTGTCGAACCAGCCGGGCAGCACCTGCGGCTGCGGGCCGTAGAGCGCGAGGACGCTGTTGGAAAGGAAGATCGAGGCGCCGATCGTCGAGATGAGGACGGGCAGGTAGCTGCGGTTGCGCAAGGGGTAATAGACCAGGAGATTGAAGATCGCGCCGAGCAGCGCCATCCCCCCGATGGCGATCGCGAAGGCGAGCCAATAGGGCCAGCCGAGATCGACCGCGAACACGACCATCAGAAAGGCCGCCACCATCGAGAACTCGCCCTGCGCGAAATTGACGACGTTGGTGGCGCGAAAGATCAGCACGAATCCGAGCGCGACGAGCGCGTAGACCGCGCCGATGCCGACGCCGGTGAAAAGCAGTTGCAGGAAGAAATCCATGCGAGGCTTTTAGGTTTTCTCGACGCTTGCCGTCATTGCGAGGAGCGTAGCTCCCACGTCATTGCGAGGAGCGAAGCGACGAAGCAACCCAGGAGCCGCGTCACGCGGCCCCCGGGTTGCTTCGCTTCGCTCGCAATGACGACAGGAGCTGATTGACGGGAGGGACGCCGGTCAATCCGTGAACTCGATGTGCTTGTCGAAGACGATGGTTCCTTTGTCGTTGCGGACGATGTTGTAACCGTGCAGCCCGTCGCCGTACTGGTCGAAATTGTATTCACCCTCGGCGCCCTTGTAGCCCTTGGTGGAGAGGATGGCTTCCCGGATCTTGCCGGGGTCGGTCGAGTCGGCCTTGTTTATCGCGGCGCACAGCACGCCGACCGCGTCATAGGGCCAGGAGCTGTAATTGTCGGGCTGCGCCTTCGAGACCTCGGCGTAGAGCCGCGCGAATTCCTTCGCTTCAGGGCTCGAATCGATCGCGAAATCGGCGACGCCATAGGTCCCCCCAGAGCGCGGGGCCGGCGAGCTTCACGGGGTTCGTGGCGACGACCGAGGGCGATCCGACCCAGGGAAGCGTGACGCCGAGTTGGCGCAATTGCCGCGCGAAGATTGCGATGTCGTTGTCGAAAGTGAAATAGGAGCCGATCACCTCGGCCCCTGACGACTTGATCGCGAGCACGACGGGCGTGAAGTCCTGGCTATTATTGGGATAACCCTGGTCGAGCGCGACCTTCGCCCCGATTTTCTCGAGCGAGGCCGCGAGCGCCTTGAAGCCGCCCGTGCCGAAGGCGTCGGTAGAATGGACGATCGCCCAGTTCTTCTTCCCCAGCGTCTCCACGCCGTAAGCGGCGATCACGCGACCGGAGTAGGTATCGTTCGGTCGGAAACGGATCAGCCAGGGATTGCCCATTTTGGTCAGCGCCGGATCGGTGCCGCCGAAGCAGACCGGCTTTGCCGTCTTCAGGATATCGGGCGCCATGGCGTGGTTCTGCGTCGAGCGGATCGAGCCGATGAAGGCTACGATGTCGGGCTGCGCCGCGAGCTTGGAGAAGGCGAGCACGGCGCCCGGATTGGTCGTCTGGTCGTCCTCGGTGACGAGCTCGACCTGTTTGCCGAGCACGCCGCCCGCTTTGTTTACGCGGTCGAGCGCGATTTTCGCGCCGCTCAACGAGTATTTGCCGTTGTCGGCGGCCGGGCCGGTGACGGGCAGCACCATGCCGATCTTGATCGTGGAATCGTCCGCCCAGGCGCGTCGCAGGATCGCCGGCGCCGCGAGGCTCGCGGCCAGCCCTGAGTTTACGGACCGTCTGGTGAGCTTCATGCCTTCCTCCCAATTCCTCCGCCACCCGACGTTTTCCCGGCCGGGGCGTATTCGAGCGGGAAGGTGACGCGCGCTGACGCGCTTGGCAAGCCCAAAGCTTTGGCGCACCCTTCTCCCGCAATTGCGGGAGAAGGTGGCGCGAAGCGCCGGATGAGGGACGTGGTGATTTCCACGCCCCTCACCCCAGCCCTCTCCCGCGAGAGCGGGAGAGGGGGCTTACCGCCCTCAGCTCAGCACGACGGCGTTGTAGACCAGATGCAACGCGATCGTGGGCGCAAAGTATCCGGTTCTCTTGTAGAGCATCTGCAATGCGGCTGGATAGGATTGGCCTTTTGTTTCGCGGCGTGGATATGGCATCAGTGCTCCGCGCATTAAAAGTGTATTACGGTCGTGGACTGCGCCCTTCGGCTGATACACGACTAATTCTGTGACACGGGCGTGGGTTGGTTTGCTTCACGTTTCTGAGCTTGTCTGAATTCGTCTTCGAACTCAATGGGCGGCTTATAGCCGATCGAGGAATGCAATCGGCGGGCATTGTATACGTCGTCGATGAAGGCGCCGATCTT
>JBAQGU010000780.1:0-5298 GCA_049287975.1 Roseiarcus sp. | reverse complement strand
ACGCGACGCGGCGATGCAAGGCTTGCGCTTGGCGGGAGTAGCAAGCAGCCGAAATTCTGTCAGCGTCGTGGTATCCTGGATGCCCGCGTTCGCGGGCATGACACGAGGGAAACGCCCCATCCAGGCTCCGGTTGTTTAGTCCAATGTCCGGCCTCGAGACGGGCATCCAGGACGCGCCGTCGATGGTTGTCCGAGGACGTCGGCCTTCGATGCGCGGGTCAAGTCCGTGCAGACGAAACCGAAAGCGGAGCGCTTATTTGCCGCTCAGCGTGCGAATTCCCTTCGGATCGCCTCGCCATGGGCGCCAACCGCCGGCGACGGCCCGAGTTCGATGTTCTCGCCCGCGAAAATTTGCGGCGGCGCCGGGATCGACACCGGCCCCGTGGGCGTGCCTATGTCGACGCGCCGCAACTGCGGATGCCGCGCGAATTGCCCGACCGTGTTCAGCCTGCCGAACGCGACGTTCGCCGATCGCAGCGCCGCGGTGAGATCCGCGTGACCGAGCCGCGACAGAACCGCGTTGATTTCCGCGTCGAGTTCGCCGCGGTGCGCGCATCGCAGGCTGTTCGAACAGAAACGTGGATCGGCCGCCATTTCGTGCCGGCCGAGGACGTCTCGGCAGAGGCTGGCCCATTCCGTCTCGGTCTGGATTGCGATCACGACCTGCGCCCCGTCAGCCGCCGCGTAGGCCCCGTAAGGCGCGATCGTCGCGTGATTGAGGCCGATGCGCTTGGGCTCGGCGCCGGTATATTCGCGGTGGATCAGCGGCACGGCCATCCAATCGGCGAGGCCGTCGAACAACGATGTGGAGATCGCTCGTCCCTTGCCCGTGCGCTCGCGATCGTAGAGCGCCTCGAGGATCGCGGCGTGCGCATTCATGCCGCAGCCGATATCGGCGACCGAGACGCCGACGCGGCCTGGCGAATCGGGTCCGCCGGTGATCGAGGCCAGGCCGGTTTCACATTGGATGAGCAGGTCATAGGCCTTCATTTCGGCGTAGGGCCCGGTTTCGCCATAGCCCGTGATTTCGCAGACGATCAGCCGGGGGTTGACGGCAAGCAGCGCCTCGGCGCCGAATCCCGCGCGTCTGGCGGCGCCGGGGGCGAGATTTTGGACGAAAACGTCGGCCTTGCCGAGCATGGCGCGCAGCAACTCGGCGTCCTCGGGTTTCTTGATGTCGAGGACGATCGATTCCTTGCCGCGATTCAGCCAGACGAAATAGGCGCTCTCGCCATGCGCCACCGAATCGTAACCGCGCGCGAAATCGCCCGAGGCCCGCTCGATTTTGATCACGCGCGCGCCCGCGTCCGCGAGACGCGAAGTGCAGAACGGCGCCGCGACCGCCTGTTCGAGCGCGACGACGAGAATGCCTTCGAGGGTGCGGCGAGTCATCAATCCGGGCAGGGCTGGCCGAGCGCCCTTCGCATCAGCGCCAGCATGGGCTCATACGGAGTGCTTCGCGCCATAGGCGCGTATGAAGACTTCGACGGCGGCGTCGACGGCGACTTCAATTTCCCGGGGATCGACGGTCTCGGTGACGCCGAACAGAACGGGATTTAACACGCCCGACTTGCATAGGTCGATGAACTGCTGCGCAGCGCGCTCCGTATCCTCGATTGCGAGCGCGCCCGTGTCGCACAGCTTGAGGAGTTGCGCCGCGAGATTGCCCCTGCCGTGGCAAGGACCGGCTTCGTAGAAAGCCTGCCCCAGACGCGGGAATTTGGCGGTCGCGGCGATCACGATGCGCACATAGGCGATGTTTTCGGGTCGGGTCATCAACTCGATCAACCGTCGCCCGAAGCCGCCCAGCAGTTCGCGCGCATCGCCGGGTTCGCCTGGGAATACGAGGCGCTCGGCCTGCTCCTTCTTACCTTCGCGAATCAACGCCTCGAACAATTGCTCCTTCGAATCGAAGTAGACGTAGAGCGTGCCTTTGGACACGCCCGCTGCGCGCGCAATGTCGTTCATGCTGGCGCCGTCGAACCCCTCGCTCAGAAATATGGTCCGCGCGCCTTCCATGACCTGGCGTCGTTTCGCGCCGCCGTCCTGGGTCGCGGATTCCACCGCGGGCATCGTTTCAGCGTCCATCGACGCGTCTCCATGGTTTCGAATGGCGGGAGACAGGAGGCTGCGCCGCGCGCTCGATCAAATCTGACCGAACGGTTCGGTCGGCTCTTGATTTAGCGACGGTCACGGTGTAAGTCAATTGAAAAATGACCGAACGGTTCGGTTCGAGTGCGAAGGCGCCTGCGATGCAGCAAGATCAAATTCAGGCGCCGCCGACGGCGCTGGCCCGCAGGCCAGAAAATCCGTCGCCGGTCTCCCGCGCGCCTGGTCCGAGCGAAGTTGTCGCGCCCGCGAAACCGGCGCCGGCGGCGAGGGCAGCCCCTGGGGCGCGTTCGCCGCGACGCTTCATTCTGCCTCTCGTCCTCCTCGCCGGCCTCGGCTATGGCGCGCATCTGGCCTATTATTGGTTCGTCGAGGGCCGTTTCCTGATCTCCACCGACGACGCCTATGTCGGCGCCGACATGGCGATCATCGCCGCGAAAGTTTCCGGTCACGTGACCGAGGTCGCCGTCGCTCAAAACCAGGCGGTGCACGCCGGAGATCTCCTGGTGCGAATCGACGATGGCGATTACAAGCTGATGGTCGATGCGGCCAAGGCCAAGGTCGCCACGCAGGACGCGACGATCGCGCGAATCGGCCGACAGGTCGAAGCGCAAAAAGCTGTCATCGCCCAGGCTGAGGCGCAGATCGGCTCGGCCAACGCGCAAAGGCAGAGCGCCGAGGCCGATCAGCAACGATCGTCACTCGAATTCGAGCGTTCGCAAAAGCTCGCCTCAGAAAACTTCGGCTCCCAGCAACGGCTGGAACAGGCAGCGGCGGACCGCTCTCGCATGGCTGCGGCCCTTACCGCGGCCGTCGCGCAGCAGGCTTCCGCGCAAGCCGCGTTCGCCGGCGCCAAGGCGAACCTCGACGTGTTGCAGGCGCAGAAGCTCGAGGCGGAGCGCACCCGCGCCGAACTGGTCAATTCCGAGGAGAAGGCCGAGCGCGACCTCTCGTTCACCGAGATCCGCGCGCCGTTCGACGGCGTCGTGGGCAACCGCGCGGTCGAACTCGGGCAATACGCGCAACCGGGCGTGCGGCTGCTCGCACTGGTGCCGATGGACAGCGTCTATGTCGACGCCAATTTCAAGGAAACGCAACTTCGCGAGATCCATCCCGGTCAGAAGGTCGACGTCGCGGTGGACGCCTATGGCGGGCGGGTCGTCGAGGGCGCGGTCAAGTCGATCTCGCCGGCCTCCGGCGCGCAGTTCTCGCTGCTGCCTCCGGACAACGCGACCGGCAATTTCACCAAGGTCGTGCAGCGGGTCGCGGTTCGCATAAAGCTGTCGCCGGAAGCGATCCAGGAGGGCGGCCTGCGTGCCGGCCTGTCCGTCGTCGCCTCGGTGCGCACCCGCGACGAAAGCCAGCCCAAGCCGACGTTGCTGGGCGCGCTGGGCTTCGGCGTCGAAGCCAAGGAAGGCGACAAACCGTGAGCGCGGTCGCGAACGCGCCGGCTATATCGGCGCGTCCGATCGCCGCCGCGCCCCCGGCGGCCGAGCGCTTCGACAAGCGCAAGCTGATCGCCTTCATCTTCATGGTGTTCGGCATGTTCATGGCGATCCTGGACATCCAGATCGTCTCGGCCTCGCTTTCGCAGATCCAGGCGGGGCTTTCGGCGTCGCAGGACGAGGTCACCTGGGTCCAGACGAGCTATCTGATCGCCGAAGTCGTCATGATCCCGCTATCGGGATTTCTCTCGCGCGCGTTTTCGACGCGCGTCATCTTCACCATCTCCGCCGCCGGCTTCACGGCGATGAGCCTGATGTGCTCGACCGCGACTACGATCGACGAAATGATCGTCTGGCGGGCGTTGCAGGGCTTCATCGGCGGCGGCATGATTCCGACGGTGTTCGCCTCGGCCTTCACGATCTTCCCGCGCTCGAAGCAGCCGGTCATCGGCCCGATCATCGGACTGGTCGCGACCCTCGCGCCGACGATTGGACCGACGGTCGGCGGCTATCTCACCGATCTCTTCAACTGGCATTGGCTGTTCCTGGTCAACATTCCGCCGGGCATCATGGTCACCGTCGCCTGCTGGATGCTGGTCGACTTCGACAAGCCGGATTATACGCTGCTGCCGCGTTTCGATTGGACGGGTCTGGCCGCGATGGCCGGATTCCTCGGCGCGATGGAATATGCGCTCGAGGAAGGCCCCTCGAAGGATTGGTTGGAGAACGGGCCGGTGACGACTGCGCTGATCGTTTCCGGGTTCAGCGGCGCCGTGTTTTTCTGGCGCGCCTTCACCGCGCCGCAGCCGATCGTCGATCTCAGCTGTTTCCGCGACCGGAACTTCTGGACCGGGTCGATGTTCGCGTTCGTGATGGGCATCGGCCTTTACGGGCTCACCTACATCTATCCCGTCTATCTCGCCGCGGTTCGCGGCTATTCGCCGTTGATGATCGGCGAGACGATGTTCGTGACCGGCGTCTGCATGTTCCTGACGGCGCCGATCTCCGGCCGGTTGTCCACCTTGGTCGATCCACGTTTCATGATCGCGACCGGGTTCGTCGGCTTCTCGGTCGGTACGTGGCTCGCCTCGGACATAACCTCGGACTGGGACTTCTGGGAACTGCTGGTTCCCCAGATCTTT
This sequence comes from Roseiarcus sp., assembly GCA_049287975.1. GTDB lineage: Bacteria > Pseudomonadota > Alphaproteobacteria > Rhizobiales > Beijerinckiaceae > Roseiarcus. The sequence goes on along the minus strand of JBAQGU010000780.1, from coordinate 602 downwards.
CGCGGCTGCTCCCTGATGCTGTGCATGGTGCCGATCAACAGTCTCGCGCTCGGCACGATGCCGCCGCAAAAGATGAAGAACGCCTCCGGCCTCTTCAATCTCATGCGCAATCTGGGCGGCGCGGTCGGGCTCGCGCTGATCAACACCGTGCTCGACAAGCGCATGGACCTGCATCTGGAACGGTTGCGGGAATCCGTGATCTGGGGTCGCGACGTGGCCGACGAAACCATGACGAACCTGACCGCGAGCATGGCCGCGCGCGGTTCGGACGCCGCGCTGGCCGCGACGCGCCAGGTCGCGATGATCGTTCGCCGGCAAGCCGAGGTGCTCGCGTTGAGCGACGTCTTTCTGTCCCTGACCGTGGTGTTCCTGCTCTGCGTCGGACTGGCCGCGTTCATGCGCCGGCCGCAGCTTGCGGGCGCCGCGGGAGGGCATTGAGAGAGGCAGCGATTGGGCGCTACCCCTCATTGCGAGTTCCGCGCCGGCCTCCGGCCGGTCCCCTTGGATGAAACGAGCCATCCGCCTTTCCACACACTCAGGCCGCCTTTCGCGGGACGAACGGCTTCATTACTTCTCCTTTTCCGTACGAAAGCTACCCCTGG
>JBAQGU010000779.1:0-1851 GCA_049287975.1 Roseiarcus sp. | reverse complement strand
ACGCGACGCGGCGATGCAAGGCTTGCGCTTGGCGGGAGTAGCAAGCAGCCGAAATTCTGTCAGCGTCGTGGTATCCTGGATGCCCGCGTTCGCGGGCATGACACGAGGGAAACGCCCCATCCAGGCTGCGGTTGTTTAGTCCAAGGGGATCGGCCGCAGGCCGGTACGAACTCGCAATGACGGCTTTGTCGCTCGCAATGACGGCCTGCGAATTCTCGTTGTCTTCTCAGCGCGATGCGAGGCGCGCCGTGAAGGTCACGCGCTCGGGCGCCGCGAGCCAGCGTTTCATCGCCGCCTCGTCAAAAAAGCGTCCTTCGCTCGGCAGCGGGCGCGCTTCCCCCTCGACGATCAGCTCGCTCATCCGGAACGGCCAGGGCGAGAGCACAAACTCGAAAGGCTTTTCGGGCCGCTCACCGAGATGCAGCGTCCGAACGCCGCCGCCGCGGTCCGGCGCCTCGATGTCCATCGGCGTCTTCAACTCGCCGCAGAGAGCGAGCGAGAGGGCGTCGACGAAGGCGACGAGACCGGATTCTCTCGTGAGCTGCGCTTCATCGAGGCCGAGCGCACGCGCCCACGCCTGCTCTTTGGCGCCCTGCGTCTCCAGATAATGTTGCACGGCGGCCGCGTCGGCTTCGGCGAGACGATGGCGGTTCGTATAGCGATTATAGATGAGGCCGCCGTGGCGCGAAATTAGCAGCGCGACATGCATGCCCCATGCGGCGAGCGCCCGGTCGACGCCCCCCGCCCACATCGGCGCGTGCAAAGAGGCGCCGACATCGCGGAACAAATGCGGGCGACCCGATCTTTTGTCGAAACTGGGCGCGACCTCCCAGTCGATCCAACCGAGATCATGCTGCTCGGCCGCCAGCAGCAGGGGCTCTGAAAGCGCCTCGTCCCAGGCCCGCAGCAGCTGCCCCGAGATCCACGCATGAGCGAGTTGACTGATGGCGATGACGCCAGATTTCTGGTCGCGAAACAGCATGGCGGATAGTCTAGCCTCTGGCCCGATAACTCTCAAGCCGCACCGCGGGCGCGTCATTCAAAATGAGGTCCTCTAACGTTGTGTCATTCCCGCGAAAGCGGGAATCCAGAGCCCCGGCACGTGCGGCCAAGTCTGGATGCCCGCTTTCGCGGGCATGACACTGACGTTTCTGAGTCATCCCCCCATTTTGAACGACTCGCGCCACGAGCCGCATTCCATAGCCTGACGCCGTCTTCCAAGCGCCTGGGAAGCCCCCCGGCGGCGTGTGGGGCTTCGGCATTGACCCCGCATGTGCTCCCAGCGTAACAGACTCTGCTCATGACACCGGTGTAGTCTCCGTGAAGAACAGAGGAGGACACTATGAAGCTCACTTGTTGCCAATGCTCCCGCGTAATCTTCGGCATCCCGAGATTCACCGGAGGGAAAACTTTCTGCGATAACGACTTCTGTCTCGAGGAGTTCCGGAAAGTCCAACAGGGCATGTACCGTCATGCCAAATTCGATTTTCCCGACTTCAATGCTACTTATCCGCCGTCTGCGACCGGTCGGGGCGCAACCCAACCCGTGTTGACCGCCAGCGGTATGTAAATGGCGCGATCGCACTCGGAACGCCGCCACGCGCGCGTACTACCAAGCCGTCGGGTTCCTGCCGATCGAGGAATTCCCGGACCTGTCGGACGCGGAGAATCCGTGCCTGCTCATGCTGCGCCCGTTGTCGAACGGCCGTGAAGCGGCTCGTCGCGCTTCGACATTCGGCGTGACAAGCGAGTTTCCTGCGAATATTGCGTAAGCGGCTTTCGCCTTCGCCTGGGGCCGAACAGCGGTCGTCGCCGATTGAGGAAAGACGGGAGGCGCAAGTGCTCGAAGGG
>JBAQGU010000778.1:0-2657 GCA_049287975.1 Roseiarcus sp. | reverse complement strand
CGACACCCCTGCCCTTCAGGCAGCCATCGGGCAAACCCGCGAAAAGCTCGGGCCGATCGGCGTGCTCGTGAACAACGCGGCCAACGACCAGCGCCACAAGGTCGCCGAGGTCAGCGTGGAATACTGGGACCAGTGTCAGAACGTCAACCTGCGCCACCATTTCTTCGCCGCGCAGGCCGTGCACCCACAAATGCGCGAACTCGGCTCCGGCTCGATCGTCAACCTCTCCTCGATCGCCTGGAAGTTCGGCGCCGCGGAAATGCCGGCCTATGCGGCGGCGAAGGCGGGCGTCGTGGGTCTCACTCGCGCGCTCGCCCGGGCCTTCGGCCCGGACAACATCCGCGTCAACGCGATCGAGCCCGGCGCCGTGATGACCGAACGCCAGCGCCAGCTCTGGTACAAGACGCCCGAATCCGTCGAGGCGATGGCGCAGCGCCAAGTCATCAAGACGACTCTGCTCGGCGAAGAGATCGCGCGCGCCGCGCTGTTCCTCGCCGCCGACGACAGCCGCATGATCACCAAGCAATCCCTCACCGTCGACGCGGGGATCAGATGAGCGAGACTTCAGCGACGGATACACCGGCCCGCGGGCGCGCCTTCATCTCCGGCCTCAACCCGTATGGCCTGACTTATCATCTCGGCTTGCAAGGCGCCGGCGGCCCGCGCGCCAATCCGAAGGGCGCCGGCCTCGAAGGCTTCATCGCCATCGCCGCCGAACTCGGCGCCCGCGCGATCGAAATTTTTGATCCGTGGCTGAGGGCGCTGAGCGACGATCAACTTGCCGCGCTGCGCGATCGGCTCGCCGGGCTCAGCATGATCCCGATCGTCAGTTCCGGCCTGACGATGGGTCCGTTCGAGAGCGCCCTGCGATCGGCGCGCGCGCTCGGCGCTTCGACCATTCGCTTCGGCCTGACGACGGTGCTGTGCGGAGACCGCCATGCGCTCGGCGATCGCTGGCGCGAACTGGTCGCGAGCGTCGGCAAGTCGCTCGGCGAATACGGCCCGCGCGCGGCCGACGAAGGCCGCAGCCTCGCGATCGAGAACCATCAGGATTTCGGCAGCGACGAGTTGGTCGCTTTCTGCGAGGCGACCCGGGGCGTCGGCATCTGCTTCGACACGGGCAACACGTTCCCCGTCGCCGAGGCGCCGCTGGATTTCACCGCGCGCATCGCCCCGCATGTCCGGCACGTCCATCTCAAGGACTATCGCGTGCAGTTCACCGACGAAGGCTATCGTCTCGTGCGCTGCGCGATCGGCGACGGCGCGGTTCCTTTTCCCGCGATGCTCGATCTGCTGCGCTCGCATCATTCGACGCTGACCGCGGTGCTGGAGCCCGGCGCGCTCGAGGCGCGGCATGTCCGCTGGCTGCGGCCGGAATGGTGGCGAGGCTATGCGCCGAAGTCCGCGCCCGCCCTCGCCGCCTGCCTCGCCGCGGCGCGCCTCAACCGGCTGCCCGACGACGCGGATTACCGCACGCCCTGGGAAAGGGGCGACGACGGCGCGATCGCCGACTACGAACTCGCCATGATCCGACGCAGCGCCGCCAACATGCGCGCGCTCGGCCTGTTCGCCAACCGAGGAGACTGAGTTGACCAAAGAACTGAGCGGCAAGACGGCTTTCGTGACGGGATCGGGACGCGGTCTCGGGCGGGTGATGGCCGAGCGCCTCGCCGAACTCGGCGCCGACGTCGCGATCCACGACATCAACTGGACAGCGCCGGCCAAGTATGGCGAGGCGCGAGACCTCGACGCGGTCGCCGCCGAGATCGAAAAACATGGCGGGCGCGTCGTCGCGGTCAGCGGCAACATCGGCGACAAGGCCGCCGTCGCCGCGATGAAACAGGAGATCGACGCCAGGCTGGGCCCGGTCCACATCCTCGTCAATTGCGCGGGCGGCGACATCGGCGCCTCTGGCAACAAACCCAACCCCAACAACGCGCTCGACATCTCGTTCGAGGACATCAAGGTGCTGACCGAGAACAACCTGATCGGCACCATGCTGGTCTGCCAGGCTTTTGTCCCGCCGATGAAAGCGGCGGGTTCGGGCTCGGTGGTCAACATCGCCTCGGTCGCGGCGCATTTTGGCGTCTCGCCGGAAGTCACCTATTCCACGCTGAAGGCGGCGGTGGTGCACTACACCCGCTGTCTCGCCAAGGAATTGCGCGAGGATGGCGTGCGCGTCAATTGCGTGAGCCCCGGCGCCACCAAGACCGCGCGCTTTCAGGCGACCCGAATCGTCGACCCGAAGCGGATGGATTCCAGCGCCAAATCGCTCGACCGCTACGCCGAACCGGACGAGATCGCCGACGCGGTCGCGTTCCTCGCCGGGCCGCGCGCGAAGTTCATCAACGGGCAGGTGCTGCGGGTGGACGGGGGAACGTCGCTGTTCCCGTGATGGATCTCGCGTTCGGCCGGCCCGACCGGCAGCGTATACAGGGAAAAAACAGCGAATTTTCCGGAATCTGCCGCTTCTCTGCAAAAATCCGCGTCGAAAACGGCTGCGAATTCAGGTATTTGCGAGATGTGCGCAGATGAATTCCCTGCGCGACAGAACAGGGAATCAATTCGCGACCATCAGGGGTTTTAATTCGCGGCAACAGGGAATTAATTCGCCGGAACAGGGAATTGGCTCAAAACCGATCCGCTCGCCGCGATGA
>JBAQGU010000777.1:0-10039 GCA_049287975.1 Roseiarcus sp. | reverse complement strand
GGACTCCTTCAACTCAGGATTGCAGGTTGTGGACATCACAACCGGGGTTGCGCAACTTTTTGGCAACCTTAAAAATCGGTAAACAGTCTCTTTTGTCATGTCAATTATATCATAACGATTTCGTTATCGGCGATGGGAATAGGGTTAAGATCGCGGCAGAGCAGGGAAATTGCGCGCTTTCCGCAGCGGCAGGCCCCGAATTTGGCTCGCAACTGCCGAAAAGTGAAGGCGATTATACGACTAAAGAATAATCCACCCGGGCTCGCGCGAAACCGCCCGCAGCGGCGGGCAGCGCCTCCACGGCAAGGGCCGGCCTACAATTCCCTGTTCGGTCTGCACAGGGAATTCTCTCGCAAACTACTGTAATCGCGATGGTTTCCAGAGTATTTTCGCAGAAAACGACTGAATCGGCGAAATTCCCTGCTCTTGTTCCACGAAATAAAGCTAGCTCACTGCGAGTTCTCGTTCTCAGCCGTTGCGCCCCCTTTAGGACTCGTTGTCATCGTTCTCGTCGGCTCCAGACCCAAATTCGGAGCTTCTCTTTCGCTCTCGCAGTTCGTCTGGGTGCAATGGTAGAACGCCGGTCCGACAAGCCCGCCCTTATCATTGTAGATCCTGTTGTAGATCCTGACCCTTCCGTTTGTTTCTTCACGAACTTCCGGAGCCGTTGCAGTTCTGCCGACAACATTGATGTCCAGCCTGGCGATCAGCAAGTTCTTATCATCGAAGACAAAGACATTTGTTGATCCGATACCTTTTGGATTGAAAATGAACTCACGATCCGACTGGGGAGTGACCTCGACAATTTTATCGTCGGCGACGGAGAGTTTGGTGAAAGGCGCCGACGTCTTGAAAAGCTCCCCCTTACCCATCGTCAATATGATCTGTTGAACCGAGCCCGTGACCGCCTGAACGGGGCCGGATTGGACACTGTTCGGCTCCTGCGCCAACGCTTCAGGAATCGCGACCACCGACATTGCCGCAATTGCAATTGCACCTGCCGCAGCAGGCCGCACGATGCTCTTCATTTTGAGCCCCTTCCCTCAGTAAATTCAACAAACCGACGGCTTTGACTCGCGCAAGAGCCATTCCCACCGACCGTTACTGGCCCGCGGGACAATAGCATCAAGCGCCTGCTTCTCCAACTTTTGGCATGGCTTGCCCTGAACCACGAGCGACCGCAATAGGGAGAAGAGGGGACGATGTTCTTGGCTACGCAGCGCAATTGAAAAAGGCCGCCGCTGATGCTGAGGCGCAGCGGACGCAGCCCTCTCCGCCGTCGAGCCGGCGCCAGCGGTACGCTGCCCGGTACGATGCGTTGCCGTCGTCTCCCGCGAGCGCCGGTTCGCGATGTCAGTGTTGGAGGTCGCTCTCAAACGCTCATGCATAGGCCCACAGCGCGTTGTTGGCGACGACGATGCCCATCAGCACCACAAACGGGACCACATATTTCGGGTTCCACCGGATCATGTAGGTCATGCAGACCGCCATCAGGGCCAGCTTGGCGACCGGCCAATAGGCGCCGAGGTGCGTCATGGCCAAGACGCCGATGGGGTTTCCCTCCCACCCGCCGTTGGCGAGCACCCGTTTGGTGGTCATGACGTCGGCGATCTGAAGAGCGCCAAAGGCCGCCAGGAGGGTCGCTTTGTACAGAGAAAGGCGCAACATCGGGGCTCCTCGCCGCAAGAGTCGAACATCAGTGAACGTCGCCTCATGGCCTCCTAGATAAGGCGTTCTGGAGATATTCCAATAAGTCGAAGAACAGGTTACCGGTCGCGTCTCCAGCCCGATCGGGGGCACGGTAGAAAGACGCATAACACCCCGGGCGGGTTCCATCCGCTATGCGTATAACCCCTTGGGACCCCACAATGACCCCCCCCCGTCGGAATTGAAGCCTGCACCGACCGCTCTTCCCTCAGGGCTTCAACCCGAGTATGGCCAAGGCGCCGAGACGATGCGTATCTGGGTTGAAACGGAAGGTTTGGCGCACGCTCCGTGAGGCATCTTGAAAACCGCGCGACAACGCAGGAATCCTGCATGCTGACGGCGAAGGAGCGCTGCGCCGAGCCCAAGCCGTAAACTCGCGCCTTCGCGGACGCGCCACTTCCGGCTCGACCGAAGGCGGATCGCCGAAGGTCGTCCCGCACGGCTCTCGGCCAACGCGGCGCAGAAATGGAGGGAAAATTTTCCTGCCTGCAAACCCTTGAAATATCACAAAACCGGAAAATAATCCCGCGTCGGGGTCGTCCATTTCGAAGGACGAGGCTGGCGAGGATTCCATCACCACGCCACGCTCTGCATCGCCGCCTATGGATTCCTGATCCGCGAGAGAGCGGCCTTTCCCCCCCTCAGGACCCCGGCGCCGCGCAGGCTCTGTCCTTCCCCGTCGTCCAAGACCCGAGGCGCCCCCGATCCGACCAGAGCGACACGTCGAGAACTCGATCGCCACTATGCGAAAGCGACTGACCGTCGCCCTCGCCAGGTCGCTCTACCGATGTCCGTGCTGCCACTCGTTCATGCAGAAACCGCCGCATTGCCCGCGCTTGTGACACAGTAGAATTAAGACTTACGGCGATGAAAAACCCCGCATCGTCTTTTGCGATTATAATTGGACCTGACGCGTATGCCAAAATTCATGAAGAGAACCCACAGGATCACGCGCGACCTCTACAAGAAGGTGAAGAAGCTCGCGAAGAGTGCGGGGGGCGAGAGCGCCGTTATCAGGGAGCTGATCGCGCGCCCCCCCCACAGAAGGCCGCCGCACCAGCGGCATCCAACCAGACTGCGTATGATCCTCGCAATCCTCCAAGATATATTTGTTGGTGATCATTGGGTTTTGTACGCACGCAAATTTATGCAGGAACGCCGGAACTCCCTCGCCCAGCAGATGAAAGAACGCGCAAACGCGGCCAGCAATCCCTACAGCAGCTCTACGCGAGCATGGAGAGCAACCTGGCGCTCGCCAAGGATGCGGAGGAGTGGGAGTGGAAGATGATGGAACACTCAGTGGAATCAATCAAGGGCATCCGCTTCCGTTACTTCTTATCGTTCCCGTATGGGACCCACCGATTTCTTCGCGAAAAGAATCGCCGTCGAAGGTGAAGACGGAAAAAGTTGGACCGGACGGATGGTGCCAGACAATTTGATCACCAGTTGACGACCATGTTCCGGTATGTCGAATGTCGTGTCCAATATGGCGCCAAAGGTAGTCATAATTACTACCTCAAGGTGCCATAGCATAGGGTGGTTCTCCAATCTTTGCCACTGATTCCTCAGCCACCGCTCCAACCGGAGAACAAGTGGATCGCGATAGCGGTGAGTCTGAGAAAGATCGAGCGATACCGACTGAGTCTCAGCAGTTGCAAGCAAATTGCTGTTGGTAGATCTATTGGCAAATTACCCAATTTAGAAGCATGAAAACCGTTTCACAAGCGGGCATGGCGGCGCAAGAGTGATTGTTCTTGATCCTTTCAATCTGTCGCGCAGGAGTAGAAGATGCCCAACGACGACTATAGCGCCTTTCACGCCCTCGATCCGTTCTTCTCCGTCGTCATGGAAGGACTCTCGAAATTCACGGATGGCGTACACTATTTCGATACACTCGCCGACGACGTCCTATTCGAATTTCGTTACCACATGGCGGGTTGGCCGGAGGTGATGCGAGGTCGGGCAGACCTCATGTCGCTCTATTCGGGATACGGCAACAGCATCTGGCTCGAGCGCGGCGATGCGCTGGCCGTGCATCCTTCCGGGGATGGTCACGTCGTGACCCTCGAATACGAGGTTCACGGCAAGGTACTCAAGACTGGCGTCTCCTACGACAACAGGTTTGTCTCGATCGCTTTTATTGAGAACCGCAAGATCGTGCGCTGGCGCGACTACATGGATTCCCTGGCGGCGTGGACGGCGCTAACTAGCAGCGCGTGACTTCCGGAACCGACGGGTGCGCCCTTGAAAGGCCGACTTCCCCTCCGGGCGGAAGGATATTTTACAGTACAATTTAGTTGATACTCTGCGTTCGTATATGATAATTGAGAGCGTTTTTGACTTGACGGTTGCAGAGATACCCGTAGTAGCGGATTCGCTGAAAGCCATCCAGTAGAACATGGATCAGGAAGCGCCGGATAAATTCGTGAATCGCTACCCTCTGGCGTGAAATTGGACCGAGCGTCGGAAAGTCGACAATGACCACCCTTGCTGACATCGAGGCCGCCGAGCGGATCTTGGGGATCGCCTACACGGCGAACGAGCGCAGCCAAATGGTCGGCAATTTGGCGGGTCAGATCGAGTCGGCCCGCGCGCGCCGAGCTGTGCCGCTAGCCAACACGATGCCGATGGCGAGCCGTTTCGATCCGAGGCTGCCGTCGTTTCGCATGCCCGCCCCCCAGGGTCCGCTTCGTTTCAGCGCGCCAGAACCGAGTCCCGTGCCGCGGGACGACAGCGACGTCGCTTTTGCCCCTGTCAGACAGCTTTCTGGATGGTTGGCTTCAGGCGCGCTGACCAGCCGCAGGTTGACCGAGATATACTTGTCGCGAATCGAGGAGTTTGGCCCAAGGCTCGAGTGTTTCGCGATGACGACGCCTCAGCTCGCCTTGGGGGAGGCGGATGCGGCGGACGCGCTGCTTCGGGCGGGCGTCAACCTCGGCCCCTTGCACGGCATTCCTTACGGGCTCAAGGATTTGTTCGACGCCAAAGGCATCGTCACCGGGTGGGGCGCCGAGCCGTTCCGAGATCGCGTGCCCGACACCGATGCCTCTGTTGTGCGCAAGCTGCGCACCGCAGGCGCGGTCCTGCTCGGAAAGACGGCGGTCGGCGCGTTGGCCTACAACGAAATCTGGTACGGCGGCCGCGTGCGCAATCCTTGGAACCTGAACGAGGGCTCCAGTGGATCGAGCGCGGGCTCAGCCTCGGCCACGGCGGCGGGTCTATGTGCTTTTTCGATCGGGACGGAGACTCTCGGGTCGATTACCTCGCCGTGCCAGCGCTGCGGGACGACAGGCCTGCGCCCGACCTTCGGGCGGGTCTCTCGCGCGGGCGCGATGGCGTTGTGCTGGTCGCTCGACAAGGTGGGACCGATCTGCCGATCGGTCGAGGATACCGCGATGGTGCTCGCCGCCATCAACGGGTCGGACATCGCCGATCGCTCTTCGATCGAGGCGCCTTTCCATTTCGACGCCAGCGCCGGCATCGCGGGGATGCGGCTGGGATATCTATCCGAGGCTTTCCGTGAGGGTGCGACCGAAGTCGACCATCGCGCGCTCGATTCCGCCCGACGGCTCGGGCTCGAGGTTTCGGAAATTTCGCTGCCGGAGCTGCCCTACGGCGCGCTGATGAACATCCTCTACGCCGAGGCGGCTGCCGCCTTCGAGGACCTGACGCTGAACGACCTCGATGACACTCTGACCTGGCAGGACGACGGCGCTTGGCCCAACACCTTCCGCAAGGCGCGCTTTCTGTCGGCCGTGGACCATGTCCAGCTCGACCGTCTGCGTTTTCAAGTCATGTTGGCGCTCGACGCGGTCTTTCAGCAAGTGGACGCGGTGATCGGGCCGTTCATGACGGGGCCCATGCTCATCGCGAGCAATTTCACCGGCCACCCTTGCGTGCATCTGCGCGCCGGCTTCCTCGAACTCGGCAGCCGCGGCTCGGCGTCGCTCGCGTCGGGCAAAATCACGCTGGGCGAGGCGGATGCAGCGGGGTGGACCTTCAGAGTTCCGCAGGGCATTTCGCTCTGGGGGCGGCTTTTCGAGGAGGGACCCATCCTGAACTTGGGCATGGCGTTGGAACGCGAGCTGGGCGTCGCCTCGGAGCGGCCCGCCTTTTGCATTTAGACCGATCTGCGAGCATGCTTCTTCGCGAGACGCAAAATCTGGAGAAGGACTTTCGCCAGATCGGAAGAAAAACGAACCCGAAACCTGCCGCCCCCCCAGCCGGAGCGCGGCTCAACTCGTTGACGGGTCGTTGAACTCGCGCGGCTGGCTCGAAATACGGGAGGATAGAAATGAAGCGCAGGGATTTTCTCAAGTCGACCGCAACCCTCATCGGGGGAGCGGCCATCGGCGGCGCCTTGCATCCGGGCGCCTTGATGGCGGATGCGGCGCCGACCAAGGGCGGCACTTTGATCTGGGGTCATTCGGAGACCACTCAAAACCTCGACATTCACCAGACAGGCACCGCCTCGACCATACGCGTCCTGCAGAACGTGCATTGCGCGATCGTCACTGTGGATAAGAACTTCAACGTCATTCCCAGCCTGGCGAAGAGCTTCGAGCAGAGCCCTGACGGGCTGACTTATACGTTCCACCTTCAGCCAGGGGTCAAGTTCCACAACGGCAAGACGATGACCGCGGCGGACGTAAAATACTCGTTCGAACGCTGCAAGAATCCCAAGACCGGCGCCGTGAATTTCGAGGTGTTCAACGATGTCGTCGCGATCGATACCCCCGACGAAATGACGGTGGTCATCAAGATGTCGCGTGTCAACGCGCCGTTCCTGAGCCGCCTGGCAGAGAATGGGGCCGGCGCGGTGATTCCCACGGGCTCGGGCGACGACCAGGGTAAGACGCCGGTCGGTGCGGGGCCCTTCAAGTTCATTCGGCGGGAATTCGGCCATGAGGTCGAGCTGCAGCGCTTCGATGATTATTGGGAAGGGCCGGCCTATCTCGATCGCATCATCGCGCGCGAGGTCACCGAGCCCACGGTGCGCCTGACCGGCCTGCGCACCGGCGAAATGCACATGATCAACGACATCCCCGCCGACCGGATCGCGGAGATCAAAGCCGATCCGAAATTCCAAGTGCTGACCTGGTTCCCGCTGAACTGGGACTTTGTCAACCTCAACCATGAATTCGAGCCTTTCAAGGACCCCCGCGTCCGGCTCGCGTTCGATCTGACCATCGACAAGGAAGAGCTGCTCAAGGGTGCGTTGTGGGGCCAGGGCAAGACGACGGCGTCGCCGAGCTTTCCCACATCGAGCTCCTATAACCGCGCGCTGAAGAACCGCGCGCAGGACCTCGACAAGGCGAAGGCGCTGCTCGCCGAGGCTGGATACGGCCCGGGGAAACTCAAGGTCGTCTTCAAGGCGACGACGAACTACCCCTACCACGTCGAATCCGCGCAAATCATGCTGGAGTGGTTCCGCGCGGTCGGCGTCGATATGTCGATCGTGCAGCTCACCTGGGCCGACTGGTTGAGCCAAGTCTGGGTGAACAAGGACTTCCAAATGTCGATGATGAATTTCTTCACGCTGTGGGAACCGGATTTCCTTTACTACAGTCTGTGGAATTCGACCGGGGCTTTCAACTATCGGAAGATCAAGGATCCAGTCATCGACGAACTCACTCAAAAGGCGCGCGGCATTGTCGATCCCACCGCGCGCGCCAATACTTACAAAGAAGTGCAAGAACGTATCTTCGATCAAGTCCACGACGTCATCTTGTGGTTCCGAAATGGATCCATCGGAGCGCAGCCCGCCGTCGTAGGGCTCGACACGATCGTCCATCCGAACGGGAGCAACTTCAACTTCCCCAAGGTGTGGCTGCGCGCCTGACCCGGCGATGGCCGGCGCCTCTCGCGCGCCGGCCGACGCCATCTTCGACGGGGCACGGTCGAGCGCGAAATGACATACATCCTGAATAGATTGCTCTCGATCGTCCTGACGCTGTTCCTCATCTCGGTCATCACGTTCTGCGTAACGACGATCCTTCCGGGCGACGTCGCGACGATGATCATGGGAACCCAGAGCAACCCCGTCGCGCTCGCCGGCTTGCGCAAGTCTCTCGGGCTCGACGACCCCCTCATCGTGCAGTACGGGCGATGGATCGGCGGCATGCTGGTCGGCGACTGGGGGCATTCCCTGATATTCAAGTCAGCGATCTCGGAGCTTCTCGTACAGAAGATCAAGGCGAGTTCGCTGATCGTCGTCATGTCGATGGCGATCGCCCTCGCCTGCGCGGTTCCGCTCGGCGTCTGGGCTGCGGTCCATCGGGGCCGATGGCAGGACGCCGTGAGCACCAACGTGGCTCTGGTCGGCGTCAGCCTCCCGGATTTCTTCTGGGGGATAATGATGATCCTGCTGTTCGCGCGGACGTTGGGCTGGTTTCCCTCCAGCGGTTTCGCCGATCCCTCCGTCAATCTGTGGCTCGCTCTGACGCACGCCTTTTTGCCGGCCCTGGCGCTCGGCCTCGGTCTGATGGCGCTTCTGACGCGAATGACGCGATCGACCATGACAGGGATCCTCAGTCAGGAATTCATCAGGGTCGGTCGAGCAAAAGGGCTATCGGAACGGACGATCGTCTGGCGATACGCCCTGGCGAACGCGGTCGGCCCGGTATTGACCGTCGCCGGACTGCAAGTCGGCTACCTCTTCGGCAGCATCATCGTCATCGAAACGCTGTTCAACTACACCGGCATGGGCTGGCTGACCTACCAAGCGCTGCTGAACCGCGACATACCCCTCATACAGGCGACAGTCTTCGTGATCGCGGCCGTAGTGATGCTGACAAACCTCGTGGTCGACTTGCTCTATCTTTATTTCGATCCCCGGATCCGCTTGGAGTAGGCTCGATGAAGCGGTTCCTGAGCCCGAAGGGCTTGATTGGGCTCGCGTTGATCATATTGGTGATCCTGGCGGCGGTTCTGGCGCCTCTCGTGTTGCCGGCGGATTTCGCCACGCGAATGAGCATGAGCTCGAGGCTGCGGCCGCCCTCGGCCGCTCACTGGCTCGGCACCGATCAACTCGGACGAGATCTGTTCTACCGGGTGATGCTAGGCGGCCAGACTTCGCTGAAAATCGCTGGGGCCGCCGTCGTGATGAGCATAATTCTGGGGCTGCCGATCGGCCTGATCGCGGGCTATTATCGCGGGCACGTCGACAACATACTGATGCGTCTCGTCGACACTCTGTTGAGCTTTCCGGTCCTGCTGCTCGCGCTGACCATCAGCGCCATGCTCGGCCCGAGCCTGCCCAATACGATCATCGCCATCGGCGTCGCCTTCAGCCCGTTCATCGCGCGCATCATAAGAGGCGAGGCGCTACGGGTGGCGCAAATGCCTTATGTAGAAGCCGCGCGCGCGGCCGGAACCAACGATTTGCAGATGGTCCTTCGACACATACTTCCGAACATCATGCCCCCGATCATCGTCCAGGCGACGCTCAGTCTCGCCTTCGCCATCCTGGCCGAAGCCGGCCTCTCCTTCCTCGGTCTCGGCACGCAGCCGCCGCAATCCTCATGGGGTCTGATGATCCAGGCGTCGCGCGACTATCTCGACGTAGCGCCCTGGACGGCGCTCGTGCCGGGCGCCGCTGTCGCCGTGACGGTTCTCGGCCTCAACATGTCGGGCGACATTCTCAGAGACGTCTTCGATCCCCGTGCGAATTAGCGGCTCAGACTGGCCGAATTGAAAGGAAGCGTCGCGGTGCTCGACAGGGGAAACATTCAAACGTCGGAGGCGCTCGTTTCGATCGAAAGCCTGCGCGTCGAGTTCGACACCGACGGCGGAGTGGTCGTCGGCGTCGAAGACGTGAGCTTCTCGATCATGCCGCGTGAGACCGTTTGCGTGGTCGGGGAATCGGGGTCCGGGAAATCCGTCACTTCGCTGTCGTTGATGAGGCTGGTTGAGTTCGGCGGCGGCCGGATCGCCAGGGGCAGCCTGCGGCTCGCCCGGCCGGACGGCGAAGTCGTCGATCTCGCCCGGGCCGATCCCAATTTCATGCGCCGAATTCGGGGCAATGAAATCGGCATGATTTTCCAGGAGCCGATGACATCGCTCAATCCGGTCTTCACCATCGAGCGACAGCTGACCGACGGGCTCGCTGTTCACAAGGGCCTCCGACGGGACGCGGCGCGCGCCAGGGCGATCCAGCTTCTGAAGAGCGTGCGAATCCCCGAGCCGGAGCGACGGCTGACGCAGTACCCGCACGAGCTGTCTGGCGGAATGCGCCAGCGCGTCGTCATTGCCATGGCCGTGGCTTGCGAGCCGCGGCTCTTGATCGCGGATGAGCCGACCACCGCTCTCGACGTGACGATCCAGGCGGAAA
>JBAQGU010000776.1:0-29465 GCA_049287975.1 Roseiarcus sp. | reverse complement strand
TTCTGCAAGCGCCACCCCAACCCGGCAAGCGGCTTGGGAGCGGCGCGGCTGGATTGCTTCGCTTCGCTCGCAATGACGACGTCCTTTTGTTTGTTTTCGAAATAGTGACATTTGTCGTCAAGCCGCGGGCGCGATGCTCTCTCCGTCGACCCAGACGCCTTGCAGCTTTAGATCCTGATCCAGCTTGACCAAACAAGCCCGCGCGCCCGGCTCGATCCGGCCGACGTCTCTCGAGCCGAGATACTCCGCGGCGCGGGTGGAGGTCATATCGGAGGCTTGCTCGACGCTCAACCCGAGGCTCACGAGATTGCGAAACGCATCCAGCATCGTGATGGCGCTGCCGGCCAGGGTCGTCCCGTTCTCCAGCGTTATCCGCTGGCCCTTCTTGATGACGCGACGGCCACCCCACTCGAAGGTTCCGTCGGGGGTTCCCGCCGCGCTCGCGTCGGTAATCGCGTAGAGGCGCGGAATGGCGCGATGGGCCGCCAGCAGCACGGTCCCATCGACATGTATGAGATCGCTGATGATTTCCGCAAAGCGCGCTTTGGCGAGCGCGTAAGCCGCGACCCCTGGGTTGCGATGCTCCATCTGGGACATCGCATTGAAGAGATGAGTGAAGCCGGCCAGCCCACACTGGAACGCCTCCTCGACCATGGCCGGCGTCGCGATGCTATGACCGATCTGCACGCGGCAGCCCTTCGCAGCCAACGCCTTGATGACGTCGCAGCCGCCGGGAATTTCCGGCGCCACGGTCGCAATCACAATCTTGAATCGTTCGGCCCAGCTTGTCGCGAGGACGGCGTCGCCCTCGAGCATCAGAGAAACGTCCATGGCGCCCGGCTTGAGCGGATTCACGAACGGTCCTTCGAGATGGGCGCCCAACACAACCGCCTCGCCCGGCCGTCTCGCCGCGGCGATCGACGTTATGGCGGCGAGCGACTTCTCGATGACCGGGACCGGCCCGGTCGCGGTGGTCGGCGCGATCACGGTCGTGCCGTGAGAAGTGTGGAAACGCACGAAGGCGCGAACGCCTTCTTCGCCGCCCTGCCAATCGGCGCCGCCGCCGCCGTGGACGTGAAGATCGATGAACCCCGGCAGAACATAGGGCCCCTTCGGTTTGGCGCCCTCCGGGAGCATTTCGCCCGTGACGGCGGCGATCGCGCGGCCTGCAAATTCCACCTTGCCGGTCGCCCATCCGTCGGGTGTGAGAATCGAGCCTTCGGGCGATGCGGGGGAATTCGAAGTCATCAAGTTGGCTCCACGGTTTCACCGAAAAGAAGAACGCGCTCTTCCGGGGCCTTTCCCGTCGCGACCAGCCAGCAACCGGTCAGCGCGTCGCCATTCGGCTCTAGAATGGGCCGGCCCGCCTTCTCCGAAAGAAGCGCGCGCAGAGGCGCCACGAGACCGCCCGCCGCGTAGAGCGGAATATCCGAACTCGCGATCACGCCGATCAGCGCCGCGAGATGCTCGACCGCGCGCTCGCGTATTCTCTGGGCCGTCTGATCGCCCGCATTGGCCTGTTCGAAGACCAGCGGGGCGAGCGCGGCCAAGCGTTCCGGCCCCAGGCCCCGCATCCAGCCCTCGCGCAGCTTGTCGACGCCGCCGATCGCGCCGAGCACGGCGCGGCTGAGCCCGTCCTGTGGCACGACGCCGTCGAGCGCGGCATAGAAATGCCGCAACGCCTTCTGGCCGATCCAGCTGCCGCTTCCCCGGTCTCCGGCGATCCAGCCCCATGCGTCGCGCTGAATCGACCAGCCGTTGGCAAACAGGCGATGTCCGGCGATGCCGGTGCCCATGATCAGCAGGCTGCAAGGCGCGCCGGAGCCTGCTCCGATGAGCGCCGCATAGCCGTCGCTCATCGAGCAAGATCGCGCGAAGGGGGGACAGGCGGCCAAGAAGTCCTTGCCGCCGTCGATATACGTACCCGCCGAGCCGATCGCAAAGACGACCCCTCCGAACTGGTCATTTTGTCGGCCGATCGCCGAGCAGCATTGGCTCCAGAGATCGACGATGCTCGCAACCGCCCGCTGGAGATCCGTCGAGGGATTGCATGGACCCGCCGCCGCCTCGGCGAGCGCTCTTCCCTGCGCGTCGAGAAGGCGGCCTCGGCTGCGAGTGCCGCCTCCGTCCACGCAGAAATAGAGCTCGACGTTTCCGGCAACGTGCGTTGTCAAGCGATCACCGTATTCCATGCGCCGCCGACCCATCCCCGTCATTGCGAGGCGAACCGTCCACGAGATGCACCGCCAAAGCGTTTGCTATCGACGTTCGAACTGCGCGAGCGGGCGGCGGGGCAGCGCCATGGATTGCTTCGGATTCGCCTTGCAATTACGTACGGGGCTTCTCTGCGAGAGCTGATCATTCCGATTATGGGAAAATAGGTTTTCAGAAACGAATGCCTGTTTTGCTTCCGCGTGATTTATCGCGGGCGAGTTGCGAGAGTACGGCATACGCCTTCGGGGTCGCCAGCAATGACCGCTAGATAGGCGCGCGCCGGTTGGTCTGGTTCTGAACGCCCCTGCTCCCAATCCCTGAGCGTCCCCACCGGAATATGATACCGCGTGGCAAATTCTTCCTGCGTCAATCCGAGGGCGCGGCGCAAAGTCTTTGCCCGTGGAACGCGCTTCATGCTCGCCAGTTGCGCCTCGGTAAACGGCTGGGCGTCGGGATCGGCCAAGGCCGCCGCCGTAACCTCTTCGTCGGTCATGGCGCGTAGCCGCTCCCAGTCCGTGCTTTCGGCCAAAGGCTGCGTGGTTCCGTCCGGCATTATACGAACGACGGCGCCGTCATTCTGGCGTCTGGTTACGATAGTATCCGAGTTGCTCATGTTTGGTCGCTTTCCGCGCTGATATCAAACGGGTTCGCTCGCCCCGCTCCGTGTACACAACCGTCAACAAAACACCGTTGACCATTCCCGTCGCAATCATCCGCTGCTCGCGATATCCGGCATCGACATCGAAGCTATGCGTCGCAAAAACGTCATTGAAAACGAGCTGGGCGTCTTCGAAAGCGACTCCATGCTTGCGCAGATTTAACGTCGCTTTTTGTGCATCCCACTCGAATTCATCTGTCATAGTATACGGGCTACCCGCAGTTAAGTCAAGGTAACTCAATCAACACACGTGAAATAGACGCTCCGAGCAGGACCATCAACCTGTTGCGGTTCTCCTCAGTCCGTGAGCCGGGTATACGCCGCTGCGAGAAGCAGAATGATCGCGCCATAGAGGATCTGGCGAATCGGCTCGGGCGCGTCGAGCAGGGTGAGGATGCTGTTCAGCACGGTCAGGATCAAGGCGCCGACGATGGTGCCGGAATAACCGCCTCGACCGCCGAAGATCGAGGTGCCGCCGATGATCACTGCCGCGACCGACGGCAAGAGATAGAAATCGGCCAGGCTGAGGTCCGCCGTGTCGGCGCCGCCGACGATCACGAGGCCGGCGGTGGCCGCGAGCAGGCTACAAATGACATAGTTGACCAACAGCACCCGCCAGACCCGAATGCCAGCCAGAGTACAGGCCTCGCTGTTGTCCCCGACGGCGTAGAGCAAACGGCCATATCCCGTGCGGCGCAACACGAATATGATCAGAATGGCGATCGGCGCCCAGAGGAGGAGATCGTTCGGGATGCCGCCCAGGAACTTGCCGGCGCCCAGGCCCTCGATGAACTGCGGCACGTGCGGCGCATCGGCCATCATCTTCTGGCTGTAGACGACGAGCATTCCCTCGGTCATCAGCCCGGTTCCCAGGGTCATCACCAAGGGTTGCACGCGCAGCAACGCGATGCCGACGCCGTTGATCAGGCCGACGACCAAGCCGACCGCGAGCCCGTACAATACGCAGGGAAGACCGCCTAAACCGGAGTGGGTGGCCATGAGGTACGCCGAGGCGGTCGCCACACTCGCAACGGAAAGATCAATGCCTCCCGTCAGCATGACGAGCGTCTGTCCCGCCGCGATGATTCCAAGCGGCGCCGCGAAGAGCACCATGTTCGATACCCAGAGGGCGTTGACCGTGCCGGGCCGAGCCACTTCGATGCCGGCGACAAAGGCCGCCAGCAACAGAATCAGCGCGACGAGCGTTTGCGAGCGCAGCAGCGACATCACGCCGCGACCAGAAAGGACCGGCGCGACGTGGGAGAAGCTGGTCTTGGCTCGCTCGGTCATCTGCGATTTCGAGCCATGTCCGCAAAACCGCCGATCATCACGATCGCCACGATGAGGGTCCCTTGGATGACCTGGCCGAAATTGGGATCGATGTTGAGGAAAATCAGATCGGTTGGTATCAGCGTCAGCACGAACGCGGCGATCACCGGCCCGACCATTCCGCCGCGACCCCCGGCGAGGCTGACCCCGCCGACGACCACCGCGGCCAGACCGCTGAGGGTATAATAGACCCCGGCGAGTGGCGCGCCAATTCCGGTGGTCATGGTCAGGCCGAGGCCGCCGACCGCGCTGAACAGACCGGAAAATATGTAGGCGCAGAAGCGCGTGCGGTCGATATTGACGCCGCTGCGGAACGCCGCGATGCGATCGCTGCCGACCGCATAGAATTGCAGCCCGAGCTTGGATCGGCGCAACGGAATCCAGATCACGGCGACCGCGACCACCAGGAAAATGATCGCTGTCGGCAACCAGGTCGTAAACAGCGTTCCCGCGCCGAGATTGAGGAATTCCGGCGGCGCGCCGCCCCCCGGCTTCTCCATGATGATGAGTGCGACGCCGCCCCAGATGAACCCGGAGGTCAGGGTCGCCACTACGTCGGGGATGCGGGACAGCACGACGACCAGGCCGTTCAACGCGCCGATCGCCGCGCCGGCGAGCATGACCGCCGCCGCAAGAGCCAAGGACTCGCCGAAGGTCGCGTTCTCCATTGTGCTCGCCGCCAGCACGTTGGCGACCGCCATTACGGACCCGATCGAAAGATCGATCCCACCCGAGATCACGACCACGGTCTGCGCGGCGGCGGCGAAGGCGAGCGGCAGAGCTCCCATCGCCAGCGATTGCAGGTCGAAATCGGAGAATTGGGGATGAATCGCGACGGTGATCGCCAGCGAGGCGATCAACAGGACCGGCATGCCGAACAGGCTGGGGTGACGGCGGAGCGAGCGGCGCAACTGCGCTGCAAAGGGCGGACTCGCAACGGCGGGGGCGGCCATGATCGGCGACTTGCTTTCGGCAGGCGTGGTCATGAGGCCGCCCGCGCTTGCGGCGCGAGGCCGTGCGCGGAGCGCAACAGCGTGGCCTCGTCGGCCTCGGACACCGGCATCTCGGCGACCACGCGCCCGCCGAACAAGACGATCGCTCGATCGCAGGCGAGCGCGATTTCGGGAAGCTCCGAGGTGAACAGCAACACCGCCGAGCCGGCAGCCGCCAGTTCCCGCACGAGCGCATAGATCTGGCGCTTGGTGCCGATATCGATGCCGCGGGTGGGGTCGAAGCACAGCAGAGTATTGAAGCCGCTCGCGAGCCACCGCGCGATCACCACCTTCTGTTGGTTGCCGCCGCTGAGGCGGCGCAGTTCCGCGCCTGCGCGGGTGTCGATATGAAGGCGGCCTATCGCCGAGTCGACGCGCGTTCGCTCGGCGCGCATCCTGATCGGCCCCCAATTTAGAATGCCGCCGAAGGCGGGCAGCGCGATGTTTTCTCGAATCGAGCGTTGCTGGAGCAGCGCCAACAGCCGGTTTGCGGGCACGAGAACGATGCCGGTCCGAATGGCGTCCGCGGGATGGCGAAGTTTCAATTCCTTGCCATGTGCGAAAATGGCGCCTTCATCGTAACGGCGGCTACCGGCGATGCAATCGAACAGCTCCTCCTGCCCCTGGCCCTCCAGAGCCGCAACCCCGAGGACCTCGCCGGGATAGAGTTTGAACGAGACGTCGTTGAGCAAGGGACTGCGGCGCAGCCCGCGCACTTCCAACGCTGCCTGCCCGTCGCGCGGCGCTCGGAAACTGGCAGGCGTCGAGGACGCGACCGCGACCGCACGCGCTGTTTCGGCGCCCAACATGAGCGCGACGATGCGCTCCTCGCTGCCGTGCGCACGCTCGGTGACGCCCACGGTGACGCCGTCGCGCAGCACCGTCGCGCGGTCGCAAAGGTCCGCCACCTCGGCCATCCGGTGGGAAATGAAGATGACGGCGTTGCCCCGCTCGCGCCAGTGTCTGACCATCGCGTAAATCCGTTCGGAAAGGTCAGCAGGAAGCGAAGCCGTGATTTCGTCGAGCAACAGCACGGCGGGCTCCGACGCGAGCGCACGAGCGAGATCGATCAGTCGGAGCGTCGGGTACGGCAGGTCGCGAACCAGGATGCTGAAATCAAGCCCGACGACGCCCAACTCTCCCAGCCATTTCTGCACCGCGTCGACCGCGGCCCCGGCTAGCCGCATGTTCTGGCCGACGGTCAGGTCCGGCACGAGTGCAGGGTCTTGATAGACGGAGACGATGCCCGCGCTACGCGCCTCCGCGGGGGATCGGAAAGAACGTGTCGCGCCCTTCACGAAGATCTGGCCGCCGTCGGCACGAAACACGCCGGTGATGATCTTCACCAGCGTGCTCTTGCCCGCGCCGTTCGACCCCATCAATCCATGGACCTCGCCCGCACGCACCTGAAGCGCGGCGGCCTTGAGGGCGACCACCGAGTCGAACCTCTTGGCCACATCCCGGACTTCGAGAAGAACAGAGGCTTCGCCCATGGAACTCCGGAGTCAAAGGCATTCTGGGTAAGCGTCGCCGCGCCGGGGCCAGGCCGGCGCAGCGACGCTCACGTGCGTTCCCGAGACGCCAGGAGCGACGTCACGACGTTGCGTTCAAGATTCGCCCGGGCCCTTGCAGGCTTTCTCCTGCTCGACGGTATAGTGCGTGTAGGGCTTCACCGGGCTGTAGACGGCGTTGTTCGGATCGACCTTCGGGTCGTAGAGGGACTTCAGCCACGCCTGGCCCTCGGGCGTCGAACTGTCATAGACCTCCGGCGTGAGATGAATGAGGTGCGGCTGCTCTTTACCCTCGAGGACATCGAGAGCGACGGCGAGACCCGCTCCACCGACCGCCGGTGGATTGGTGACATTGATGCCGACCAGGCCGGCGTCTTTCAGCTCGATCTCCTCGCCCATGAAGCCGTTGTTGTCGGCGCCGACCACCGGCACGTATTTGAGATTCGCGGACTTGAAGGCGTTGACGACGGCCAAGTCGGTTCCCGAAGTCCAGACCCCGTCGATCTGCTTGCCGGAGCCGACCAGGTCCTTCATCGCCTGCGCGGCCTTGTCGTTCGCCCAGCCGGTGAAGACCGAAGCGACGACCTTGATGTCCGGATACTTCTTGAGCGCTGCGGTAAAGCCCTCGTGACGATCGGCGTCGGCGGGCACCCCGTCGATGCCTCGCAACTCGACGACACTGCCCTTTCCGCCGAGCTTCTTGAACAGCGCCTCGGCGCCCTCTTCGCCGTAAGCGGTTTGGTCGTTGGTCAGAATATAGGCCCCGGGGGCTGAGACCGCCTGGTCGACGGCGACCACCACGATTTTACGATCGATCGCCTGCTTGATCACCGGATCGAGCGCCTTGCGGTCGGACGGGTTGATGATGATGATGTTGGCGCCCGCCGAGATCAGATTGCGCAGGTCGGCTATCTGTTCCGACGGCCCGCCGTTGCGGTTGGCGAGAATGACCTTGGAGACCTTCCCTGACGCTAGAGCTTCCGCCTTGACCGAGCAGACCATTTCCTCGCGCCAACCGTTGCCGATCAGCGTGTTGGAAACGCCGACCACGTATTTATCCGCCGCCGAGGCCTTACCGGCCGCACAGCCGGCGGCCATGAGGGCTCCCATAGCAACGTAGGTATATTTACCGAATTTCCTCACCAATTCCTCCCGAAGTTTACTCATTTCGCATCGCCGCATTGGACGTTGCCGACCTAGACTTGGATCGAAAGCCGCCGCCGGCCCAGAAGGGTTATCCTTCACCATCAGCATGATGCACCAACCCATTCTTCGATACCAGTCCCCTTTTGCGCTCTCAGGAGAAGCCGCTGACACATGAATCGGTGGGTGCGCTACCTTCCCCCCTTGTGGGGGAAGAACGCGGGAAGGGGTTACCCTCGCGGTCACGACCCAACCCGGGCCGCAAGCCCGCGAGGATCGCTATTCCTGCGATTGTCCACTCGCGAAGCGCGCCACCATCAGCGAGCCGAGGATGATGGCGCCGTAGATCGCCTGAATCCAGAAAGACGGCACTTGGGCCAGCGTCAGCAAATTTCCCACCACGCCGAGCAGCAGCACCCCGGTGAGCGCCCCAAACATCGTGCCCTTGCCGCCGTCGAGCGAGATCCCGCCGATCACCGCGGCGGCGAAGACGGTGAAGATCAACCCATTGCCCTGATTGGCGCTGATCGCGCCGACATAGCCGGTGATTTCGAGACCGCCGACGGCCGCGAGGACGCCCGCAAGCACATAGACCCCCCAGGTGATCCGCTCGACGCGGATGCCGGCCGCGCGCGCGGCTTCTGGATTGCCGCCGATCGCGTAGAGCGCGCGGCCGAGGCGGTGATAGCGCAGCACGATGCCGGCGACAAAAAAGGCGAACGCCGCCAGCCAGACCGCCAGCGGCATGCCGAGGAAGGTGATGACCATCAGACCGTAGAACGCGTCGGGCAGATCGAACAGCGTCCGCCCGCTGGTTGCCCCGACGAGCATGCCGCGAACGATGATGAGCATGGCGAGCGTCACGATGAAGGCGCTGAGGCGAAGACGCACCACCATGAAGCCGTTGATGAAGCCGATGAGGCCGCCAACCAGCAGCACCACGAGGATGCCGACGAAAGTGGGCAGTTCAAAGCCGAAACCGAAATTGGCGGCGGGTACAACCACCATGGCGCCGATCGCGGGCGCGAACCCGTATACCGACTCGAGCGACAGGTCGAACTTGCCCGTGATGATGACCAGCGATTCGGCGAGCACGACGAGGGCCAGCGCCGCCGACGAGGTGAGGATGGTGTTGATATTGCCGGAGGTCAGGAAAACGGGGCTGACGATCGTGCCAATTATGACGAGCAGGGCCAGCGCCGGCAGCAGCGCGAGGTCGCGAAGGCGAGCGACGACAATTTTGGTAGCTGTGGGAGCGATACGCGCCCCGGCGGCGATCGGCATCGGGCTGGTTCTGTTCGCCACGCTCATATCCCCTCGATCGAAGCCACGAGAGCGTTGTCGCTCCATCCCGCCTCGTGTTCCGCGACGACCGCGCCGTGCCGCATGATCAGAACGCGGTCGCACGTCCTCAGGTCTTCCAGTTCGCCGCTGACCACCAGGATCGCTTTGCCCTCCCGCCGCATGTTCTCGACGACCTGAAGCAGCGCTTCCTTCGACTTCACGTCGACGCCCGCGGTCGGGTCCATCAGGACCAGGACTGAGGGCGTATTGGCGAGCGCCCTCCCCATCACGACTTTCTGCTGGTTGCCGCCGGAAAGGCTGGAGACCAGTTGCTCCGGCCCCTCGGTGACGATCCCGAGCGAATGGATCGCCGAAGCGGTTGCTTCGATCCGCCGGCGAGGCGAAATGAATCCGAGCGGCCCTAGTTGGCGGGCGATAGTCATCGTCACATTGTCGGCGACCGGCTGGATGAGAACCAACCCTTGCTTGTGCCGGCTCTTCGGGACACATCCGACGCCTAGTTCGAGCGCCGCCGGAACGTCGCCGGAGCGCAACACCCTCGCATTGATCGTGATCGAGCCGCTGACGTAGCCGGCAAGCCCGGCCACGGCCTCGGCGACCCCGATGCGGCCGCTACTGGTGGCGCCGGAAATCCCAACCACCTCGCCGCGGCGAACCGCAAAGCTGACATCGTGGAAGTCCTCGCCGTCAAGGTTGCGCACCTCGAGCGCGACGGGCGCGTCTGTCGCGGACGCCCTGCCGACCGTGTCGGCCGAGCCCAAATTCACCTGCTCGCCCGTCATCGCTTCGATCAGGCGATCCTTCGGCAGGTCGGCGACGGGCGCAGAGATGATGTGCCTGGCGTCACGGAGAACGGTGACCTCTTGGCAGATTTCGTAAACCTCCTGCAGATGATGCGAGATGAAGAGGAACGTCACGCCCTGACCCTGCAACTCGCGCATCCGGACGAACAGCCGTTTGATCTCGTCGCCGTCGAGTTGCGCGGTCGGCTCGTCGAGAATGATGAAGCGGGCGCCGTACGATAGCGCCCGGGCGATTTCGACGAGCTGGCGCGCTTCGACTTTCAAGTCGCCGGCGCGCATGTCCTCGGACACAGCGACATTCCATTGGTCGAGAATTTCGCGCGCCTGGCGGCGCAACGCGCCCCAGCTGATCCAGCCGCGGCGCGTCGGCTGGCGGTTGATCAGAAGGTTCTCGCCGACCGTGAGGTCGGGAATGATGGTCGAATGCTGATAGACGCAGGCGACCTGTCGACGCCACGCTTCCCTGTCCGAAATCGGCGGCGCCGGCCGGCCGGAAAAACGAACCTCGCCGCTGTCGGGCTCGCGCAGCCCGGTCAGGATTCCGACCAGCGTCGACTTTCCCGCGCCATTGCGGCCGACCAGCGCATGCGATTCGCCCGGCATGACGCGGATACGGGCGTCGCTCAGCGCGAGGGTCGCGCCGTAACGCTTGCTGACCCCGATCGCCTCGACGATCGGCAAAACGCTGGGCGGGCGAGGATCGCCGCGCCCGCCCAGCATAGAGGGATCGGTCATGAGAGCTTCGACGCCGCGTTCTAGAGGTTGTTGCCCCAGAACGACTTGTCGTTGACGTTTTCCTTGGTGACCAGCGGCGCCGAGAGCTGATCCTCGAGCACGCCGGGCGCCACCTCGACGATCGTGCTGTCGTGGTCGGTCGGGCCGGCCTTGAACGTCTTGCCTTCGATCGCCTGTTTCAAATACATGATGCCGTATTTGGCGTAGAGGTCGGCCGGCTGCGAGACCGTCGCGTCGGCTTCGCCCTTGCGGATGGCGTCGAATTCCTGCGGGATGCCATCGTTGCTGACGATGATGATGTGACCCGCCTGTCCCGCCAGATGGAGAAGGCTGCGGCGCTTCAGGGTCTGCAGCGTCGGCGCGAGGAAGACGCCGCCGGCGTGCATATAGATCGCCTTCAAATCAGGCGTCGAGTTCAGGATCGTGTCGAGGCCGGCGGCCGCGTCTTCGCCCGACCAGGCCTTGGTCGGGATCTCGAGCAGCTTCAGCTTCGGATAATTCTTCTTGATGCAGTCGCGGAAGCCGGTGCCGCGGTCACGGCCGTTGATCGAAGCCTGGTCGCCCATGATCTGCACGACCGGGCCTTCCGGCACGTGTTCGCCGATGTATTTGCAAGCCTTTTCGCCATAGGCGATGTTGTTGGCGCGCACCACGATCGCAACCGGACCCGTGTCGGGGGCGACGTCGACGGCGACCACCTGGACCTTCGCCGCCGCCGCGGTCTTGAGGACAGTGCCTGCCGCCGAACTGTCGAACGGCGAAAAGATGATGCCCTTGGCGCCGAGCGCGATCGAGTTTTTCACGCCGGTGATCTGCTTGGCGGTGTCGAACTCGGAATTGAACGGCTGCAAGAGGTCGACGCCCTGGGCCTTGGCCTCCGCGACGATATACTTGTTGTAAGACGTCCAGAACGGCGAGGTGAGCGTCGTCAGGTCGACGCCGACCTTGGGCCCCTCGGCGGCCGCGGCGGCGCCGGCGGCCAAAGTCATCGCCGATGCGAACAATGCGCCTTTGATTGGGGTATGGATTTTCGACATTTGCGTCTACCTCCCTGTTGGATTTTGTTGTCTCACATGAGCGTCCGCGACCCGATTTTTGGGTTTGCGGCGTCGGAGTTCGTGGACGCGCCGGCAAATCGTCCGGAGGACTCGCCGATGCATAGCCAAGAGCTAACAAGGCCGGTTGTGAGATGCAATGTATAAAGTTTTTATCTCGACGAATAACGCCGCTTCTGCGATAATTTTTCGAAACAGCTCGCAGCGCGCTTACAGGAGGCGGGTTCGATCGATGCATTCGACGCAAACGGGCGCCGATACGGATCGGCGTCTCCTTCTTCTCGACGCGGCCGACAACGTCCTCGTCGCCACTTCGCGCATCCACGGGGGAGAGACAGTCCTGGTCGAAGACGCCCGCGCCACGATTCCGGCCGACCTTCCGATCGGGCATAAACTCTCCCGGCGGGCGATCGCGGCGGGCGAGAAAATCATCAAGTACGGAGCGCCTATCGGCTCGGCTACCTCCGACATCGCCGCTGGGGCGCATGTTCATGTCCACAATGTGCGGAGCGACTACACGCCCAGCTACCATCTCGAGGACATCCGGACCGAATATGGGAGCGGAGCATGATGCAGGGTTATCCGCGCGCCGACGGTCGGAAGGGCATTCGTAATACGATCGTCGTCGGCTACCTCGTCGAGTGCGCTCACCATGTCGCGCGCGAAATCGCCATTCCCTTTCGCGAGCAGGACGTACACGTCATAGGCTTCCCGGGCTGTTACCCGAACGCCTACGCCGAAACGATGATGGAGCGGCTGTGCACGCACCCCAACGTCGGCGCTGTGCTGTTGATCTCGCTGGGTTGCGAGAGCTTCAACAAGTACAAGTTGGACCGGATCGTCCGCGAGAGCGGCCGCCCGGTGCAGACCGTCGTCATCCAGGCGAGCGGCGGCACGCGTAAGTCGGTCGCCGAAGGTCGCGCCTTCGTCGCCGCGCATCGAGCCCTTCTCGACGCGATGGAAACGGTCCCGATGTCGGCGAGCGAACTCGTCGTCGGCACGGTGTGCGGCGGCTCCGACGGGACCTCGGGTATCTCAGGCAATCCGGCGGCCGGCCGCGCCTTCGACATGCTCGTCGAGGAGGGCGCGGCCTGCATCTTCGAGGAGACCGGCGAGTTGATCGGTTGCGAGCACATAATGGCCGCGCGCGCTATCACGCCGGGACTCGGCGCCGAACTCGAGGCGAGCGTCGCCAAGGCCGCGCGCTACTACGCCACGCTCGGCTACGGTTCGTTCGCCGCCGGCAACGCCGAGGGCGGTCTCACCACGATCGAGGAGAAGTCGATGGGCGCCTACGCGAAGTCGGGCGCGGCGCCGATCTCGGGCCTGATCAAACCCGGCGACATTCCGCCGCGCGGCGGTCTCTACCTGCTCGATGTGGTTCCGGACGGCGAAGTCCGCTTCGGCTTCCCCAATATCAACGACAATGCCGAGATCGCCGAATTGATTGCGTGCGGCAGCCATGTGATCCTGTTCGTCACCGGGCGCGGCTCGGTCGTCGGGTCCGCCATCTCGCCAGTGGTGAAGATTTGCGCCAATCCAGAGACCTACAGGCGGATGGCCGACGACATGGACGTGGATGCCGGGCGAATCATGGAAGGCGAGGCTACGCTCGACGAGGTCGGGCGCGAGATTCGAGACGTCGTCGTCGGCCTCGGCGAAGGGCGGCGGACAAAATCCGAGGAGCTCGGCCATCAGGAGTTCATACTGACCTACAAATCGTTCGAACCTATTGGGCCGGCCTGTCTACCCGCAGCCTGAGCCCGTCCATGCCCCTGCTTTCTTCCCTTCCCGGACTCCTCACGCATCCGGGTCGTGCGCAATCTGATGGAGCAGCGGCTCGCCGGCTTTCAGGCGACGGCAGTTCTCGAGGATGACGCGAAGGCTGCGTTCCCATGTTTGCGGCGTCAACCAGGCGATGTGCGGTGTCGTGACGACTGTTGGGCAGTCGGCGAGAAAGCCCATGTCCGTGGCGGGCTCGCCCTCGAATACGTCGAGCCCCGCGCCCGCCAGACGCCCCTCGAGCAGGGCCGCCGCGAGCGCGGCCTGATCGATCAATTCTCCACGCGCCGTATTCACCACGACCGCGCCCGCTTTCAGCTGCGCGATCGCGCCGCGATCGAGAAGATGCCTTGTGTCGGGGGTGAGCGGAACATGAAGCGAGAGGATGTCGCTCGTCGCGAGAAGTCGGTCGAACGGCATCGGCGTAGCGATCGCATCAGGGCGAGGCGTGCGATTCCAGAAGCTGACGTCGGCGCCCAACGCTACGAGGACCGGGACGAGATGTTGAGGCGCGGCGCCGTATCCAACGAGCCCGACGCGGCTGCCGCTCAGTTCGCCGAGAGCTTCCATGGAATCGGCGGGAAGCCGCCAGCCTTCGCCGCGGCGGGTCGCCGTGTCGAACGCTGGACCCTGCGGAGTGTCGCAAGGATGAGAGCCAGGGTGTGCTCGGCGACGGCCGCGGTGTTCACACCCGGCATGTTGGCGACTGCGATCCCCGCACGGTGCGCAGCATCGCGATCGATCGTATTCACGCCTACGCCAATCTTCTGGATCAGCCTGAGTTTCGGCGCATTCGCGATCATGGCGGGCGTTACCGGCTTCAGGACATGCAGCAGGACCTCGGAATCGACGATCTCGCGGTCGAAGGCCTCGTCGTCGTCCTCCGCCACGACGACGACGTGCGGCTCGACGATCTCAGAAAGCTTCCTCCTCAACCGGCTGCTGGCCGCGAAATGCAACAGCGCTTTCACAGATCAGCCTTCCGCGGCGCCCGCCCGAGAGCGAGCGCCGACCGGCCAGCAAACACCGCGTCTTCACCCAGAGCCTCTTCGATCCGCAGACATTCGTTCCATTTCGCCATCCGTTCGGATCGCGCGAACGACCCGACTTTGATCTGGCCGGCATCCCAACCGACGGCGAGATGAGCGATCGTCACGTCCTCCGTCTCGCCCGAACGGGCGGAAACGATGGTCGCAAAACCGGCAACCTTCGCCGCCTCCAGCGCAGCGTGCGTCTCGGAGATCGTCCCGGCCTGGTTCGGCTTGATGAGCGCCGCGTTCAATGCACGATCGCGGGCGGCATTCGCAACGCGGCCCGCATTTGTCACGAGGAAGTCGTCGCCGATCACCTGACAGCGCGCTCCGTAAGCCTTCGTGAAGTCCCGAAATCCCTGCGGATCATCCTCGGCGAGCGGATCTTCGATGGAGACGATCGGATAGCTGTCCAGCCAGCCGCCGAGCATCGCAATCATGGCGTCGGAATCGAGCCGGCGGTTATCCAAGGCCAACGTGTAGACGCCGTTGCGACCGAATTCGGACGCCGCGATGTCGAGCGAAATCGCGATCTCTCGGCCGGGCTCGAGACCCGCCTGTTCGATCGCGAGCACCAACGTGTCGAGCGCCTGCTCGTTGGAGGAAAAGGCGGGCCAATAGCCGCCCTCGTCGGCGACGCCCTGCAGCTTGCCGGCCGCCTTCATCAAAGCGCCAGCGGCGCGGTAGACTTCCGCGGTCCAGTCGAGCGCCTGGGCGAAGGACTCGGCGGCAGGGCAGACGACCATGAAATCCTGAACGTCGACGCGACGGGCCGCATGTGCGCCACCGCCGAATATCTGGATTTCCGGGAGCGGGAGCCGCACCTTCGCCCCCGCAGCCAGATGCTGCCACAGCGGTACGCCGTCCGCAGCGGCGCGCGCGTGTACGACGGCCATCGAGGTCGCGACGATAGCATTGCCGCCCAGCCGGCTTCGGTTGGGGGTTCCGTCGAGCTCAATCATGACGCGGTCGATTCCAGCCTGGTCGTCGGCGTCGAGGCCAGTCAAGGCGACGGCGATCTCAGTGTCGACCACCGCGACGGCGCGACGGACGTCGAGGCCCCCGAAGGTTGGACCGCCGTCACGCAGGTCCAGGGCCTCGCCCGTGCCGGTGGAGGCGCCCGCCGGCGCCATGGCGCGTCCACGGGCTCCGCCCTTCAAGATCACTTCCGCCTCGACAGTGGGGCGGCCGCGCGAGTCCCACAGGCGTCGGCCGCGGA
Source organism: Roseiarcus sp. (assembly GCA_049287975.1). Classification (GTDB taxonomy): domain Bacteria; phylum Pseudomonadota; class Alphaproteobacteria; order Rhizobiales; family Beijerinckiaceae; genus Roseiarcus. The sequence continues at coordinate 13,688 of JBAQGU010000776.1, read as the reverse complement.
CCGAGGATATGGTCGTATTCGTCATATTTGGATCCCCGTCGCCCAAGCGCGTCTGACATCGGCGAGCCTGTCCGGCGGCGAGGCGATGAGGGGCCGGGCGATCCGTCTCACGCGATCTTTGTCGGAGTCGGCGGTAATGTATTCGACCGGCGACTTGCCGTCGATGCGAGCGAGAAGCAACGCCGGGAGAAGGCGAGCAGCGCGCGCCTCGACATCAGCCGGCCGCTCCCAATCGACGCCGGAGAGATAGCTCGCCGCGACCGCGTCGAAGCTCGCGAGAAGAAGCGGACTTGCGGACGGCGTCCAAATGCATTTGAGCAGCAGATGGTTGAGGCAGAAGGCCAGATCGAACGCCGGCTCGCCGAACCAGGCGCACTCCGCGTCCAGGAACACCGGACCGGCCGGACCCACCAGGATGTTTTTCGGGCTCACGTCGCCGTGAACCAGCGTGCGCTTGGCGATCAGCGTATCCTCGGCGAGCCGAACCAGCGGCGCGGACAAGTCGGCGTGGATGCGTGCGGTCGCCTCGATGTAGGGCTCGACGCGGATCGAATGGAAAGTCGCGTCGTTGTCGAAGCGGCGCGCGAGAGCCTCCGAGCCCGCTGTCGCGGCATGGATGGCCGCGATTGTTTCACCCACTCGCCCGGCGAAGCCAGGGTCGACGCGGCCCTCACGAAGTTCTTGCTTCCACACGGGATAACGCGACGGGTCGAAATAAGTCATCGCGAAGATTCCTGCGTCCGCGTCACGCGCGAGAATCCGCGGCGCCGAATTCGGCGCCACGCGCGCCGCTTCCAACATCCAATCGACCTCGCTCTTGTTGCGCGATACAGGCGCATTCCAGACCTGGGCCACCCGGAGCTTTGGCAAAGCCTTCTTGATCACGAAAACGCGGTTCGGCGTCTCGACTTTCCAAATGTCGGATGCGACGCCGCCGGTCAGCGGGGTCAAAATCGCTTCCGAGGAATTCGCGAGACCGCTGTCACGCAGAAATTTCGCGATCATCTCGTCGAGCACGGTTGAAGACCTCTTTTTGCTCGTCGGGCCCTACAGTACAGGCCCTCCCTATAGGCTGATTTCCACATCATCTTCCGCCATGGCTGGGGCTTGTTCCGGCCATCCACATGGCTCGGCTTTTGCGCCGCTCGAAGCTGCCGGGCGGAGTGGGATCGAATGCGAACCGTCGATGTGGTTGGGCGACGTGGATGGCCGGGGATAGGGCGTTCAGAAGAACGCCCGTCCTTAGACGGGCTATGCCCGGCCATGACGGTGAGCCCATGAATCTCGGTTCTTCCGTTTCATCAATCAGGGTCGGCCGAAGGCCGGTGCGGAACATCCCACGGGTTGAGCACGGAGGCGCGCGTATCGTCGAAGTCGCCGACGTTGCGCGTGACGATAATCAGGTTATGGACGATCGCGGTGGCGGCGATCAGGCCGTCGGCGTCCCCACGAGGGCGCGAGGCCGCGATCCGGCCCCACTCGACCGCGATTTTGTCGGTGACTGGCAGGATGCGGTCGGCGTGATCGCGTCTGAGGGTCTGCAGCCATTGCGCCAAATGTGAAGCCGCCTGCGGATCGGCTTTCTGTTTCAAGGCGATGCCGCGCATCACCTCTCCAAGGGTGATCACACTGAGATGCACATCGAGCGGATTGACGGATCTGAGCCATTTGACAGCTTCAGCCGACCCGCGTCTAGCCTCCGAGACGACATTGGTGTCGACGAGATACATCAGAAGCCCACATCGCGACTGGGAGTTTTGGCGCGCGAGGCGATGGTTCGAGCGAGTTCGTCGTCCCATTCCGGTCCCGACAACAAGTGTTCCACAATGTTGGGTCGGTTGGCCGTCAGCGCGTCGTAGTCTTGTGCGGACAGAACGATCGCCGCCCTTTGGCCGCGCAGGGTGACGATCTGCGGCCCCTCGGTGCGCGCCCGCTGCACGACTTTCGAGAACTGGTTTTTCGCGTCTTGCAGTTGCCATTCCATAATTCAATCCAAGCTAGCCTGTCTAGCTATGCGCCCGTCACGCCCTCGCCGTCAAGCCTCCTCAGCGCAAATCCGAACAGCTATAGGACAAATGGTATATTTGTCGGTTAGTAGCTTGTCAGCCATAGGGCGCGAACACACCAGCTTGGCGACGACAGTCCGCGACGGCGAAAGGCGTGGCTTCCGGCTCCCGTGGGGGTCAATCCGTCAAGCGTGTATACACGGCAGCCAGCGCAAAAATGATCCCTCCATACAAAATCTGTTTGACTGGCTCGGGCGAGTCGACCAGCGTCAGGACTCCGTTCAACACGGTCAGGATGAGCGCGCCGATTATGCTTCCTTCATAGCCGCCGCGACCGCCGAAGATGGAAGTCCCACCGATGATGACCGACGCGACGGACGGCAATAGATAGGTCTCGGCCAAGCCGAGATCCGCGGAATTCGTATTGCCGACCAGCAGCATTCCGGCGATCGCGGCGAGCAATCCGCAAATTGCATAATCGACCAGCAGCACGCGCCAAACTCGCACGCCGGCCAATTGGCATGCCTCGAGATTGTCGCCGATCGCGTATACGAGACGGCCGAACCCAGTCCAACGAAGGCCTGAAATCACCAGGGCCGCGATGGGCGCCCAAACGAACAGATCGATCGGGACTATTTCAGCGAGCCGGCCCGATCCGAGAACATGGATGATATCAGGCACGACAGATCTCGAGGCGAGGATTCTCTGGCTGTAGACGATAATCACGCCCTGGGTCATCAGTCCCGTGCCCAAGGTCATCACCAGAGGCTGAACGCGAAGCACTGCGACGCCGACGCCGTTGATCAAACCGACCACGAATCCGAGCGCGAGTCCGACGACCACGGACCATCCGTCGCCGATGCGCAAGGTCAAGGTCGTCATGAGAAAGGCGGAACCCGTGGCCACGCTCACAACGGACAGATCAATGCCGCCAGTGAGCATCACCATTGTCTGGCCCGCAGCGAGAATGCCGAGCGGCGCGGCGAACAGGAGCGTGTTCGACAGCCAGACGGAATTGACGGTGCCGGGTTTCGCGAAATCGACCGCACCGACAAACACGATGAGCAACAGGATCAGCACCACGAGCGTGTTGCGCTGCAGCCAGGGAAAAAGCCCCTCGGACCCGAAGAGCGAGCGCAGCCCCGACTCCTTCGGGAGCCCGCTCATTTACGGCTCCTCGCGAGCGTGAAGAATCCGCCCAGCATCACGACGAGAACGATGAGCGTGCCTTGTATGACCTGACCAAAGTTGGGGTCGATATTCATGAAAATGAGATCGGCCGGTATCAGCGTCAGGACGAAGGCGGCGACGGCCGGACCAAAAATCCCGCCGCGTCCGCCGACCAGACTTACGCCGCCGATGACGACGGCCGCCAACCCGCTCAGCGTGTAGAGAACGCCAGAGCGGGGCGAGCCGATCCCGGTCGTCATCGTCAGACCCAAGCCGCCGATGGAGCTGAACAGACCGCCAAACACATAGGCGAGAAACCGGCTCTGCGCGACATTGACGCCGCTGCGGAACGCAGCCGTGCGGTCGCTTCCGACCGCATAGATGCGCAGGCCCGTCTTGCTCCTTCGCAAGGGAATCCAGACGATCGCCAAGGAAGCGGCGAGCAGAATGATCGAGTTGGACAGCCACGGCGTGAACAGCGTTCCGGTGGCGAGCGCGAGGAATGGCTCCGGCGCGCCGCCTCCCGGTTTCTCGAGGATCAGCAGCGCGACGCCACCCCAGATGAAACCGGTGCTCAAGGTTACGATCACGTCGGGGACGCGCGATACGACGACGAGAAGACCGTTGATCGCGCCGACCAGGGCGCCTGCGCAGAGGATCAGGACGGCAAGCCCGAGGGCTCGGCCAAATCCCGCATACTCCATCGTTCTTGCAGCGAGCACGTTCGAGACCGCCATCACCGAGCCGATGGAAAGATCGATGCCGCCGGATATTACGATCAAGGCTTGCGCCGCGGCGGCGAAGGCCAGCGGCAGCGCCGCCATCGCCAGCGACTGGGCATCGAAGGAATCGAAGTTGGGGTGGATCGCCACGGTCGCGGCCAGGAACGCGATCAGCAGCGCTGGCATGCCGAACAGCGTGGGGTAGCGCGCGACGAGGCCCCGGGCTCGCTCCGCCAGCCCGTCGCGCGCCATCGCCGCTCGTGCGTCAGGAATACGCTGCTCTTCCGGCTCGAGCGCCGTGCGCTTGGGCTCGACGGGCGACCCGAGCCCGTGCGCTGCCCGCAGCAATGTTCCCTCGTCGGCGGCGCTGGCGGGTATTTCGTCGACGATTCTGCCGCCGAACAAGACGATCGCGCGATCGCAAGCTAGGGGTATTTCGGTCAGCTCGGACGTGAACAGCAGCACCGCCGATCCGCTTGCGGCCAGTTCGCGCACGAGCGCGTATATCTGATGCTTCGTGCCGATATCGATGCCGCGGGTCGCGTCGAAGCAGAGCAACGTCTCGAAGCCGTTCGCCAGCCAACGTGCGATCACCACCTTTTGCTGATTGCCGCCGCTGAGCCGACGCAGTTCCGATTCCGCACGCGTGTCGATCCGGAGTCGGCGGACCGCCGCCGCCACGCGTTCGCGCTCGCGGCGCAGAGGTATCGGTCCCCATCTCGAGATGTCGCGAAACGCCGGCAGAGCGACGTTCTCGCGAATTGAGCGCTGTTGCAGCAGCGCCTCCAATCGATTCGCGGGAACCAGCACAAGCCCGCCCGCGATGGCGTCTGCGGGATGACGAAGCGTCAACGCTTTGCCGCCAGCGAAAATCTCGCCGCTGTCGAAACGGCGCACGCCCGCGATGCAATCGAACAATTCCTGCTGACCCTGGCCCTCCAGAGCCGCGACGCCGAGAACTTCGCCCCCCCGCAAACTGAACGAGACGTCGTTGACCCAATGGCCGCAGCGCAGGCCCCGCACTTCGAGCGCCGGGGTCCTGTCAGTCGATACGAGCGCCGCGCCGCCCGCGGCGGCGTCTCTCGCCCCGGCGTTGGTCGTCGACTGTCCGAGCATCAGCGAGACGATCCGCTCCTCGCTTCCGGGCGCGATATCGGTCACGCCGACGACGACCCCGTCGCGAAGCACCGTCGCCCGGTCGCAGAGCGCCGCGACCTCGGCCATTCGATGCGAAATGAAGATTACCGAATGCCCGCGCTGGCGCCAGTGGCGGACGACCTGGAATACGCACTCGGACAGATCCGCGGGCAGGGCGGCGGTAATTTCGTCGAGCAGGAGTATGAGGGGATCGGAAGCGAGCGCTCGCGCCAAGTCGATCAGGCGCAGAATCGGATACGGAAGGTCACGAACGAAGGCGTCGAAGCGAAGGTTCTCGACCCCGAGCGCCTCGAGCCACCGCCGCACCGCGCTCGCAGCCACGTCGGCCAGCCGCATGTTGTCGGCGACGGTCAAATCGGGAACCAGGGCCGGGTCCTGATAGACCGAAACGATGCCCGCAGCTCGCGCCTCGGCGGGAGAGCGAAACGATCGCCCGGCGCCGCTGATCGCGATCGTTCCCCGGTCGGGGGGAAAGACGCCGGTCAGAATCTTCACCAGCGTGCTCTTGCCCGCCCCGTTCGCGCCCATCAGAGCATGGACTTCCCCGGGGCGCACGCTCAGGCTCGCCGAGCGAAGCGCGACGACAGAGCCGAACCTCTTGGCGATGTCGCGGGCTTCCAGGAGGTTTGCGGCGCTGTTCATGACGACGTTGTTTCTAGACCAACGTGACTCTCAGCGCGAAACCGATTGGCCGCGCGACGATGCGACACGCCGTCGCCGGCAGGGGCCACAATGTTAGATTCGGCGTCCGCGCGCGGATAGGAACGCGGACGCCGTCGCTCAACCCATCACTCGCCGGGACCCTTGCAGTCCTTTTCCTGTGCGGCGGTGAAGTGACCGTAATCCTTCTCCGGACCGTAGATGGGATCGGTCGGCGCGACATTCGGATCGTAGAGCTTCTTCAGCGTCGCCACGCCTTCGTCGGTCGTGTTGTCGTACCAGGCCGTCGGAACCGTCGTCACCTTGTCGCGAGGCTTTTTCTGCAAAACATCGAGAGCGACGACCAGGCCGGCAGCGCCGATCGCGGGAGAGTTGCTGACGGCGACCCCGACCAACCCATCCTTCTTGTAGTCGATCAACTGCTTGATGAAGCCGTTGTTGTCGGCGCCCACGAACGGCACAAACGGCTTCTTTGCGGCCTTGATCGCCTCAATCACCGTATAGTCGATTCCGGAAGTCCACACGCCGTCGAAATGTTTGCCCGAGGCCAGCATCGCCGACATCTGCTGCGCGGCTTTTTCGTTGGACCAGTCCATGAAAGTCGTGGCAACGACCTTGATCCCAGGGTAATCCTTTAGTACCGCGTCGAAACCCGTCTGCCTGACGCCATCGCCGGGCGCGCCGTCGATGCCGCGCATCTGATAGACGTCGCCTTTCCCCTTCAGCTGATCGAAGAGCCACTTGGCGCCGACCTTGGCATAGGTCACCTGGTCGCCGGTCACAATATACGCTTCCGGAGCGCTGACCGGTTGGTCCGCCGCCACGACGACGATGCCCCTTTCCGCCGCCTGTTTGATGACGCCGTCGAGCGCTTTGGCGTCGGAGGGGTTGATGATGATCGCGTTGACGCCAGCGGAGATCAGAGTGCGCAAATCCGCGATTTGCTCGGCAGGCCCGGCTTCGCGGTTGGCGAGCACGATCTTGGAGACCAAACCAGAGGCCAGCGCTTCGGCCTTGATCGAACAAACAAACTCCTCGCGCCAGCTATTGCCGATATGAGTATTGGAAACGCCGATCACGAATTGCTGCGCGGCGATCGCGCTGTCGGTCGGGCTCGCCGCCCACACGGCCGCGCCCAATGCGAGCGCCGCGGCGCCACCGAGATGCTTCATCAATTCCTCCCATTCCGTCGCTGGTGGAATCCAGCGAGCTCATTGCAGCTTGCCTACAAAGCCCTTCTCGAATTCGGTCGAGCGGTCATTTTCGATTTTCCCTGACGGAATCTCGAAGAATCCGTGGGCGTATTTCGGTATAGCTAACGACATCGCAATAAGCGTGTCAACCCGATCGCGGCCTTTCATTGCCTACTTCGGCCCTGCGGCGCCGTGGCCGTTTCGGCGGGAAGGCCGAGCATGCGGCGCAGCCGGGCAGTGTCGGGCGCTCCGCCGGCGAAGTCGTCGAAGGCCTTGTCCGTCGCGCGGACGATGTGCGAGGCGATGAACTTCGCGCCTTCGCGCGCCCCATCCTCGGGATGTTTGAGGCAACACTCCCATTCCATCACCGCCCACCCTTCGTATCCGTAGGCCGCGAGCTTGGAGAACACCGCGCCGAAATCGGTCTGGCCGTCGCCGAGAGAGCGAAAGCGGCCGGCCCGCTCCAGCCACGGCAAGTACCCGGAATAGACGCCTTGACGACCATTCCCGGTGAATTCGGCGTCTTTGACGTGGAAAGCGCGGATGCGCGAATGGTAGAGATCGATGAAGGCGAGATGATCCAGCCTCTGCAACACGAAATGCGACGGGTCGTAGTTGATCGCGCAGCGCGGATGACCGCCGACCGCCTGCAGAAATCGCTCGAATGTCGCGCCATCGAAGACGTCCTCGCCCGGATGAAGCTCATAGGCGACATCGACGCCGGCCTCGTCGAACGCGTCGAGGATCGGCCGCCATCGGCGGGCGAGTTCGGCAAACGCCTCGACGATCAGACCTGGAGGGCGCTGCGGCCATGGGTAGAAAAACGGCCAAGCCAGCGCGCCGGTAAATGAAATGGCGACGCTCAGGCCCAAGTTACGGGAGGCCCGCGCGGCGAACTCGAGCTGCTCGACCGCCCAACGCTGGCGCTCTCGAGGTCGGCCGCGCAGCGCTGGCGGAGCGAAGACATCAAAAGCCTCGTCGAAGGCCGGACTCACAGCGACGAGCTGGCCGAACAAACTGGTAGAGAGCTCGGTAATCGATATGCCGTGCTCTCGACCAACGCCGATGATTTCGTCGCAATAGGTTTTCGATTCCGCCGCCGTTTGAAGGTGGAAAAAGCGCGGGTCGCCAGCCGGGAGCTGGATGCCCTTGTAGCCAAGGTCCGCGGCCCAGCGGCAGATCGTGGGCCAAGTGTTGAAAGGCGGCTCATCCCCCGCGAATTGTGCAATCAGGATCCCAGGGCCCTTGACCGTCGAAGGCATGTGAGCGCTCCTCAATTGAAACTTCGGCTTCGCGGAATCGAACCGGTTTGACAGGCTTCGTGGACTTTGGCGCTACTTGGCGCTGCGGCCATAGGCGAGCAGCATGGCGATGATGACGAGGCCGTAGATGATCTGCCGCCCGGCCTCGGGCATCTGCATCACCGAAAGAACGCTCTGCAACAGCACGATGAGGATCGTGCCGGCCACCGTGCCGGAAAACCGACCCGAGCCGCCGAGAATATTGGCGCCGCCGATGACCACCGCCGCGATCGAAGGCAGGAGATAGCTGTCGCCCATCGCCTGGAAGGCCTTTGAGGAATAGCCGGCGATGAGCAACCCTGCGAGCGCGGCGAGCATGCTGCAGAACGCGAAGCTCGCCACCAGCACCAAGCGGTCGTTGACGCCGGACAGAAACACCGCCGCCTGGCGATTGCCGATGGCGTAGACGTAGCGCCCCATCGGCGTCCGGCGCAGCAGGAAGGTCACCACGACGCCGACCGCCGCCCAGATGAAAACCGGGATAGGCACGCCGAAGAGAGCGCCCTTGGCGAGATAGAGCATGATCGGCGTCGGCTCGCTGGAGGGCGAAAAGCCGCCGGTCAGCATGACCATGAATCCACGCAGCACGACGTTGACTCCGAGGGTGAAGATCATCGACGGCACGCGCAAATAGGCGACGCCGAGGCCGTTGAAGATCCCGACCGCGAGGCCGAAGGCGAGGCCGATCGGCATGGCCATCGCGCCGCCCCAAGCCGTCGCCAGCATCGCCGAAGCGGCGATCGTCCATGGCACCGATAGATCGATATGGCCGAGCAGCACGACCATCATCATCGCCGCGGCGACAATTCCGAGGAAGGAGGCGACTTTGAGCTGCAGCAGGAGGTAGGTCGGCGACAACAACAGCGCGTTGCCCTGCGTCGCCTCGGTATAAATCGTCCCCACCGCGAGAATGCAGATGATGAAGCCGCCAGCGAACAGCAGCGAACGGTCCACCGTCTCGAGGAGAACGTATAAACGGCCCAGCATTCGCGCGCTCACCTGTACATGTCGAGTCGGTTCTTCATTCGGAAGATCTTCGCCGCGCCGGCGCTGACCGCGATGAGGAGAATGACGCCCTCGAACATCGGCTGCAGCAGCGGGTTGGCGAGGAAGCCGACCACCGAATTGGAGTCGACGACGCGGAAGCAGAAGGTGATGGCGCGCAGCACCGCGGCGCCGAAGATCGTGCCGATCGCCCCGCCGGAGCCGCCCAGCATCGACGTGCCGCCGATGACCACGGCGGCGATGGAATTCAGAGTGTAGGCGCCGGCCTGGATCGGATCGGCGTTGCCGCTGCCGGTCTGGACGGCGAAATATAGGCCGGCGAGGCCGGAGAACAGCCCGCCCATGACATAGGCGGCGAGCTTGGCGCGATTGACGCGCACGCCGGACATATAGGCCGCGCTTTCGTTCGAGCCTACGGCCCAGGCGGCGCGGCCGGTCTCGGAATTGCGGTAGGGCAACCAGAACACGACGACCACGACGACCAAAATGACGATCGGCATCGGAATCCCGGCGATCAAATTGAACCAGGCCGGCGGCGAGCCGTTCCACCAGCCGAAAGTCGCCGGTAGTTCGCTCAAGGCGTTGGTCGCGACCCAGCCGAGATTGCCGTCGACCTCGCCGCCGGGCGTCGGGCGGATGAACAAGGCGATGCCGCTGTAGATCGCCCCGGTAGCCAGCGTGACCACGATCGGCTGCAGCCGGCCGAGGACGACAACGAGCCCGTTGACCAGCCCGCCGAGAAGACCGGCGCCGAGGCAGAGCGCGATCCCGAGCGCGATCTGCGTGGGCGAACCGCGCACGACCTCGGAGGCGACCGAGTCGACCAGCGTCATCAGCGAGCCGACGGAAAGGTCGATGCCCCCGAGCAGCACGGGAAGCGTCTGGGCCATGCCCACCAGCATCAGCGTCAGCGACTCGTTCGAATTCTGTACGAACAGGTCGACGGTGAAGCCTTTGGGGTGAAGGCCACTGTAAAAGCAATAGAGCGCCAAAAATAGCGCCAGCGCGAGCAGCGCCCCGACGTTCCGGGAGACAAAGAGACGCAGACCGTTCATCTGCGCCGCGCTCCCGCGGCGGCGTGGGGCTCGATCGGCAGGTTGAACGCGCTGGCGACGATCGCCGTTTCGGTGATCGCCGGGCCAACGAGTTCGCGCACGATCCTGCCGGAATAAAGGATCAGCACCCGGTCGCAACAGCCGATGAGTTCGTCATAGTCGGTCGAATAGAGCAGGATCGACGTCCCGGCGTCGGCGAGGCTTCGCAGCAGGCGGTAAATCTCCTCTTTGGTGCCGACGTCGATGCCACGCGTCGGGTCGTTGAGCAGCATGATCCGGGCGTCCGTCAACAGCCACTTGGCGATGACGACCTTCTGCTGATTGCCGCCGGAGAGCGTGGCGACGGGGTCCTCGACCTTGCCGATCCGGATCTTCAATTGTTCGACCATCGCCTGGATGCTGGCCGCTTCGGCCTTGCGGTCGATGACGAGGCCGTGCGTGACGCGGCCTAGCGAGCTCAGCGAGATGTTGTCTCCGATCGACATCGGCAACATCAATCCCTCGGTCTTGCGATCCTCGGGGATGAGCGCGATGCGATTGGACGCTCGCGTCGCGGCCACGGGGCTGCCGATGCGGCGCGTCCTTCCGTCGATCGCCACGGCGCCCTTGACGTTGCGCAGCACGCCGAACAACGCCAGCAAGAGTTCGCGCTGGCCTTGTCCGTCGAGGCCGCCGAGGCCGACGATCTCGCCCTCGCCGACAGAGAACGAGATATCGCTGAGGCGATCCGTCCAACCGAGGCTCGTGACCTCGAGCCTGAGCCGAGGCGGCGCTGCTCGCTGGGGCTTGGGCGGATAGACGTTGCTGATCTCGCGGCCGATCATCAATTGCACGACTTCATCGTCGTTAAAGGCGCCGGTCGGGAAAGTGCGTACGTGACGGCCGTTGCGGAGCACCGAAATGGTGTCGGCGAGCTCTTTGATCTCGTGCATGCGGTGCGAGATGTAGAGCAGCGCCAGACCTTCGTCGCGCAGGCGATGCAGGATCTCGTAGACACGGTCGACGTCGGCGGCGGCGAGCGCGGAGGTGGCTTCGTCGAGGATCAGGAGTTTCGGATCGCGGCCGAGCGCCTTGGCGATCTCGACCATCTGCCGGCGAGACAACGGCAGGGCGCCGACGCGCTCGCGCGGGTCGACGTCCTGGCAACCGACGCGGGCGAGCAGCTGCTCGGCGCGCCGCTGCTGGGCGCGTTTGTCGATCAGGCCGAAGCGCCGCGGCGGCGCCGTGATGCTGATGTTGTCGGCGACCGAGAGGTCGGGCATCACCGACAGTTCCTGGAAGACGCTGACGATGCCTACGGCGTTGGCGTCCTGCGGCGACGCGAACCGCACGGCGCGGCCGTCGAAAGTCATCACGCCCGCGTCGGGCTGGACGACGCCGGCGACGACCTTGATGAGGGTCGACTTGCCAGCCCCGTTCTCGCCGAGCACGGCGTGGATCGACGACGCCTTCGCTGTGAAGTCCACCTGCGACAGCGCCGCGACGCCGCCGTAGGACTTGCTGACCCCGCGCAATTGCAACAACGGCTCGGCTGCGGTCCCCACCATCGCACGAAGGCCCTTGTCCTGGGTCGAGCAAGACGCGCGCCGCCGGCGGATCGACGGCGCGCTCAGCGGTGGGCGTTACTTCACGTTTTCTTCGCTCTGCGCCATCAGCTGCGGCGCGGTGAACGCCAGCCCGCAGGGCGGGAAAGCGTTGGCGGCGAAAAAGTCGGACTTCAGATCGGGGAAGTAGTCCACGCCGGCCTTCATGTTGGTGTAGTCGACGACCGGGTTGGGAATCGACACCATTTGCGGGATCACGCCGCCCTTCAGCGCGGCGATGGCTTCCTTCAGCGCGATGGCGACCTGCGCCGGCGACTGCCCGTAGGAGAGGCCTTTCAAGCCATCTTTGGCGTATTCGGCGATCTGGATGCGGAACAGGTTCTCGCCCTCGCCGGCCATCGGCACGAACGGGTGCTTGGCGTCGATCAGCGCCTGGACGGTGCCGTTTGAGCCGCCCTGCGTGAAGATGCCGTCGAAATGGCCGTGCGCCGCGATGGCGTCGGCGGTCGCCTTCTGCGAGTCGCCGGGCGCCCAGTTGCCGACGACTTCGACGATCTCGAAGTTGTTGCCCGGCGCCTCGAGCACGCTGCGCAGGCCGTCATGCCGCGCCTTGTCGGCGGAGAAGCCGGGAACGCCGCGGATTTCCAAGATACGGCCTTTGTGGCCGACGTTCTTGACCAGCCAATTGCCGCCGAGCACCCCCATCGCGGTCTGGTCCTGGCCGACGCCGGCCATGTCCTTGGTGTCGACCTGGTTGTCGAAAGCGATCAGGATCGTGCCCTTCTGGTTGACGAGGCGCACGACGCGGTCCCACCCGGTCGGGGTGTTCGGGTCGATGAGGACGGCGTCGAAGCCTTGGTTGATGTAGTCCTCCACCGCGCCGAGCTGCGCGGCCATGTCGGTGCCGACCGAGACGACCTTGAATTCCTTCAGGTCCTTGGCGATCTCGGGAACCGCCGCGTAGGCCTTGGCGGTCTTGATCATTTGAATGCGCCAGACATTGGCGACGAAGCCGTTGACAACGGCGATCCGGTACGGTCCCGCTTTCTTCGGCCACTGGAAGTATTTCACGTCCTTGCCCCAGGGGGCGAAACAGGCCGGCTCCGCGCCGGGACCGGCGACGACTTGTGGACCGGCGGCCATCGCAGCGCTCGACAGCAAGCCGAACGCCAACGCCGCAGCCGCGGCGACCAGACTCTTTACAAACATAGACTTTCCTCCCTGTTTTCCGCGGCGTCGCGACGGTTCGGTCCGCGCTTCCCCGCTTGGTTCATCCCGCGAACCTCGGCTCGGGCACGCCGCCGATCCCGACATCCAGCGCGAACAGGCCGCCGGCCTGCGGCTGCTTCTCGAGATCGGCGGGGTTCAGATCCCAGATCGCCGAGGTGACATAGAGCGTCTTCAAATCCGGCCCACCGAACATGCAGCTCGTCGGCTTCTGCACGGGCAGATCGACGATGCGATCGAGACGGCCGTCCGGCGCATAGCGCGCCAGGCGCCAACCGTCCCATTGCGCATTCCATAGATACCCTTCCGTGTCGATCGTCGAGCCGTCCGGACCGATCCCCGCGCCCTTCAGATCGACGATCTGGCGGCGGTCCGAGAGCGTTCCTTTCTCATGATCGTAGTCGAACCGAAAGATCGCGCCGTCGAGCGTGTCGGCGAAATAAAAGGCGTCGTCGGAGAGGCTCCACACGGTCGAATTCGAGATCCCGATCCCGTCGAGAACCTTGTGCACCGTCGAATCTGCATCGACGCGATAGAGCGCGCCGGTGTGCTCCGCGAGGCGGTCGTCCATCGTGCCCGCCCAGAAGCGGCCCTTGCGGTCGCACTTGCCTTCGTTGAAACGGTTGGTGGGGATATGCGCCTCGGGC
>JBAQGU010000775.1:0-1923 GCA_049287975.1 Roseiarcus sp. | reverse complement strand
TTCAAGGCGGCTTCGAAGATGCCCACGTCGGGTTTGAAGATCCCGACGCGCGACGAATCGGCGACCGCGGTAAAGAATCCATCGAGCTTTGCTTCCTCGAGCACACGGTCGAGGTTTCCGTAGAAGTTAGACACGACACCCAGCTTGAAGCGGCTTTTGAGCGGGCCGATGACCTCGCGGCTATGCGACAGTCCTGCAGATGTCTCGCGGACAAACGAATTCGTGACGGCCTCGACGAGTCGATGGCGTCCGGCGGCGCCGGAATCCTCGATGGTCGCGCGGAGCTGCTCCGGACCGCTCTTCCGCAAGTATTCGAACTGATGGCCGACAATGAATCGCACGAGGTCCGTCATGCCGAAGCGCGCGACTATCCTGGTTGCGCCGTATCCCGTTCGCGTCGCGTGCTCGAAGGCGGGGTCGAGTTCAGTGCGTGAAATATCAACACCCGCCGCGCGGTAGCTGCCCAGAAATCGGTCGAGCCAATGCGACGGCCCGTCGAGCGTGCCGCCAAAATCGAACAGCAGAGCGGTAATCGTGGCCATAAAACGGCCAGTCTACCAGCCGCGGTGACCGTCCTCCAGTTTTTGTTCATCGATGATCAAAAGGTTTTTCAGACTAAAAAAAGACTCGCCTCGGGAAGCAGATGAACTCATAATTAGTGGATAAGGTTAGTAGTAATGCTACTTCCGCTGCCGTTACCGCTGTGTTACCGTGACGCGATTGAAGACGGGGGGAAACTGGGTTTTAGTAAGACGTCATTGATTGAAACTGCTCTAATAGCTGCACCTGACCGCGCGGATAATGCGGTCTTCGGCCGCCCTCTGTTAGAGCGGCTGATGATTAATTGCGAGCGCGCCGGGATTAAACGGTTCGTCATCGCGGCGCCCCGCGAGCGGTATCCGGACGTCGCGCGCGCGATGGGCCGGTTCAAAAATTTGGACACGGTCGCGATGGTCGAGTCCTTCGGCGAGATTCTGAACCATCGGAATGCGCAGGAATTAGGCATTGACCCGTCGTTGCCATGCGTGTGCTTCTCGGGAAACCTGGTATTTGCCAAATCGCAACTGGCGCGGATCCTCGACGCGCACGCATCCAATCCGCAGTCGGTTCATCGGGCAATCAGCACCGACCATGACCGCGGCGGTGAAATCGCGACCGGTGCGATCGGCGAGATTCTCAAGAGCGGCGGCATTTCGACCACGGTCCCGGCATCTGCGGCGAACCTGCTGCCGTTCGCGCTGAACGGCCGGCCCGAGGATCGCGAGGAAGCCGAACTGCGGCTGGCGAAATCGATTCGCGAGGAGTCGGCGCACAAAGACGCACCGATGGCGCGATGGGTTGACCGGCGCATTTCGTGGCGCATCAGCTATTGGCTCGCCTCGCATACCCGCGCGACGCCGAACATGGTCACGGTCGCGAACACGATGTTCGGGGTGGCGACTGCGTGGATGTTCTCGGTACCGAACTACTGGATGCGGCTGTTCGCGGCGATTTTCTTTTTGATTTCGATCACGATCGATGGCGTCGACGGCGAACTGGCGCGGCTCAAGATGGTCGAGAGCGATTTCGGTGGCGCGCTTGACGTCGTCACCGACAATATCGTCCACGCCGCCGTGTTCATCGGCCTGCTGGTCGGATGCTACCGGGTCGAGCATAGCCCCGCATACCTGTACCTGCTTCCAATCCTGCTCGGCGGCTTCGCGATGTGCGCTTATGCGACGTGGCGTGCTTTCAAGATAAAGGGCGCGCAGGCGGCGGAATGGCTGGACAAGGTCGATCGCTGGAGCGGGCGCGATTTCGCCTATTTGCTCGTGGTGTTGGCTCTAATCAATCGGCTAGAGTACTTCGCTTGGGGAACAGCGTTCGGTAGCTACATATTCGCCCTGGTGCTGATATGGATTACCGGCCGCACCGAATCGTCAA
>JBAQGU010000774.1:0-16986 GCA_049287975.1 Roseiarcus sp. | reverse complement strand
CGCCGGGAGGGGGCGGCAACCTTGGTTGAACCCGACGGCTTCCGCTCCGGCCGAAATATCGCCGGATTCCCGGGCAGGAAAATTATCCTCCCTGCAAACCCTTGAAAAGAAACAAAACCGAAAAATCTACCGCTGATTGTTCAGGTCCGCTGGGAACCTCGGACGGCGCTCCCTGAACCTGAACGCCGGCTCGAAGTCTCCGCCGGAGGGCGCAGTTCGGGCGCTGGCGAAACGAGCAGCGCTCGGCGTTGGCGGACTATCCACAGCTCCCGCTCGACCCCTGCCCCGCCCCCTGCCACTATGCCCCATGTCCTCCTCGATTCTCCAAGCCGTCGGTTTCGTCCATCTACACGTCCACAGCGCCTATTCCCTGCGCGAGGGGGCGCTGGGCATCGAGACGCTCGCCAAGCTCGCCAAGGCGGACGCGATGCCGGCTCTGGCGATCACCGATGCGAACAATCTGTTCGGCGCGCTCGAGTTCTCGGAGAAGCTCGCCAAATCGGGGATACAGCCGATCATCGGCGCGCAGATCACGGTCGATTTCGCCGACGCGCCGAGCGGCGGCTCGTCGCGGCTCGCCGACGAGCGCTTCCAGCGCGCGCCGATAGTGCTGCTCGCCAAGGACGAGCGCGGCTACCTCGCGCTGATGCGGCTCGCCTCCAGCGTCTGGCTCGATCCCAAGGACGGCGACGAGCCGCATGTGAAATTCGATGCGCTGAGCGATTGTGAAGGGCTGATCGCGCTGACCGGCGGCCCGGCCGGCGCGATCGACCGCGCGCTCAGCCTGGACATGGCCGATTTCGCGCTCGCGCGGCTGCAGCGGCTGCAGCGGCTGTTCGGCGACCGGCTCTATATAGAGCTGCAGCGCCATGGCCTCGACAGCGAAGCCGCGATCGAGCCGGCGCTGATCGATCTGGCCTACGATCATTCGCTTCCCCTCGTCGCGACCAACGAGCCCTATTTCGCCGCCGCGTCCGATTTCGAGGCGCAGGACGCGCTGCTCTGCGTCGCCGAGGGCGCCCTCATCGCCACGCCCGATCGCCGCCGCCTGTCCCCGGAGCATCGTTTCAAGACCCGCGCCGAGATGCGCGCGCTGTTCGAGGACCTCCCGGAGGCGACGGACAGCAGCGTCGAGATCGCGCTCCGCTGCGCCTACCGGCCGCTGACGCGCAAGCCCATCCTGCCGCGCTTCTCGATTCCCGGCGGCGAGGCGGTCGACGAGGAGCAGGAGCTGCGCCGGCAGGCGCGCGAGGGCCTCGAGCGGCTGATGGCGCGTTACGGCCGGGCACAAGGCTTCTCCGAGGAGCAGTATCGGGAGCGCCTCGAATTCGAGCTCTCGGTCATCGTGCGGATGAAATTCCCCGGCTATTTCCTCATTGTCGCCGACTTCATCCAGTGGGCGAAGGCGCAGGGCATTCCCGTCGGGCCCGGCCGCGGCTCGGGCGCCGGCTCGCTCGTCGCTTACTCGCTGACGATCACCGATCTCGATCCGATCCGTTTCGGGCTCTTGTTCGAGCGCTTCCTCAACCCCGAGCGCATATCGATGCCGGACTTCGACATCGACTTCTGCCAGGATCGCCGCGACGAAGTGATCGGCTATGTCCGCGAGCGCTACGGCGCCGACCGCGTCGCGCAGATCATCACCTTCGGTTCGTTCCTCGCGCGCGGCGTGCTGCGCAACGTCGGGCGCGTGCTGGAGATGCCGCTCGGCCAGGTCGACAAGCTCGCCAAGCTGGTGCCGCAGAACCCGGCCAAGCCGGTGACGCTGAAACAGGCCGTCGCGGACGAGCCTCGCCTGCAAGAGGCCGCCAGCGCGGACCCCAGGGTCGCGAAGATGCTCGCGATCGCCGAGCGTCTCGAGGGGCTCTATTCCAACGCCTCGACCCATGCCGCGGGCGTCGTGATAGGCGACCGGCCGCTGGTCGAGCTCGTGCCGCTCTATCGCGATCCCAAGTCGCAAATGCCGGCGACCCAGTTCAACATGAAATGGGTCGAGCCGGCGGGGCTGGTGAAGTTCGACTTTCTCGGCCTGAAAACGCTGACCACACTGCGCATCGCCCAGCGCCTGATCGCGCGGCGCGGTGTCGAGATCGAACTCGGCGCGATCCCGCTCGACGACAAGAAGACCTACGAGATGCTCGGGCGCGGCGAGACGGTCGGGGTGTTCCAGGTGGAAAGCGCAGGGATGCGCAAGGCGCTGGTCGAGATGCGCGCCGATCGTTTCGAGGACCTCATCGCGCTGGTGGCGCTCTATCGCCCCGGCCCGATGGCGAACATTCCCACGTATTGCGCGCGCAAGCTCGGGCAGGAAACGCCGGACTACCTGCATCCCAAGGTCGAGACGGTGCTGAAGGAGACTTACGGCGTCATCATCTATCAGGAACAGGTGATGCAGATCGCGCAGGTTCTGTCGGGCTATTCGCTCGGAGAGGCTGACATGCTGCGCCGCGCGATGGGCAAGAAGATCAAGGCGGAGATGGATGCGCAGCGCGCGCGCTTCATCAGCGGTGCGCTGGAGCGCGGGCTGAAGCAGGCCAAGGCCGACGAAATCTTCGAACTGCTCGCCAAATTCGCCGATTACGGCTTCAACAAGAGCCATGCGGCGGCCTACGCGCTGATCGCTTATTGGACCGCCTGGTTCAAGGCCAACCACACCGCCGAATTCCTCGCCGCGTCGATGACCCTGGACAAGTCGAATACCGACAAGCTCGCCGAATTCCGCGCCGACGCGCAGCGCCTCGGCGTCAAGGTCAGGCCGCCCTCGGTGAACCAATCCGACGTCGATTTCGACGTGCGTCCCGATGCTTCCGGCGCGCCGACGATCGTCTACGCCCTCAGTGCGATCAAGGGCGTCGGCGCCGCGCAGGCCTCTGCGATCGTCGCCGCGCGCGAGGCCGGCCGGTTCGCGTCGCTGACGGATCTGGCGCGGCGCATCGATCCGCGCGCCGTCAACAAGAAGGCGCTCGAATGCCTCGCCAATGCGGGCGCGTTCGACGACCTGGAGCCGGAGCGCGCCATCGCCTTCGCTTCGATCGAGCCGATGCTCGCGCTCGCGCAGCGAGACGCCCTCGAACGGGCCGCGGGCCAGAACGCGCTGTTCGGCGAGACCGAGTCGGCTCCGCTGAACGTGCGCGCGCAGCCCTGGAACTCGGCAGACAAGCTGCGCCGCGAATTCGACGCGGTCGGCTTCTTTCTCTCAGGCCACCCGCTCGAGGCCTATGACAACGCGCTGAAGCGCATCGGCGCCAAGTGCTGGGTCGAGTTCGCCCGCGCCGTGCGCGGCGGCGCGACGACGGGAAAGCTCGCCGCTAGCGTGCTCGATCGCTCCGAGCGCCGCACCAAGACTGGCTCGAAGCTCGGCGTCATCCAGCTTTCCGATCCTTCCGGGCAGTACGAGGCGATCATCTTCCAGGAGGGCCTCACCCAGTTTCGCGATCTTTTGGAAAAAGGCTCGGACGTGCTGCTGACCCTGCAGGCGAATGTCGAAGGCGAGGACGTGCGCGCCCGGATCGCCCATGTCGAGTCCCTGGCCGAGGCCGCCGCCAAGCATCACAAGGGCCTGCGCGTCTTCGTCCGCGACGAGGCTCCCCTGCCCTCGATCGAGGACCGCCTGCGCAGCCGCGGTGAGGGCGAGGTGTCGCTGGTTGTGATGCTGGGGCCGCGTGAGGGCGAAGTCGAGGTCAGGCTGCCGGGTCGCTACGCCGTGACGGGGGCGCTCGCGGGCGCCCTGAAGGCGGTCGCGGGGGTGGTGGCGGTGGAGCACGTGTGATTCCCCTGCCCTTTCTTCACGAGGGGTAGCGCGCGCCGATTCAGCAAACTTCAAAGCGTCCGTTTCGCCCGTCACGCGTCCGCGTCAGGCGCTGCGAACCACCGTCGAAGATCGAACCGATCGCGTGCGGCTGCTTTTATCCCCCGGCGCCGCCGGAAAGCGAATGTGGCACTGGACGCCGTCGGGTTCGAAGGCGATCGACGCAATGCCGAAATCAGGCGGGAAGGCCGTTTTCAGCAGGCGCGATCCGAAGCCCATCCGCGAGGGCGCCGCGACCGGTGGTCCTTTCGTCTCCTTCCAATCGAGCCGTACGCCGTCCTGATCCCGCTCCCAGCGGACAGTCACTTCGCCGGTCGGAACGGAGAGAGCGCCGTATTTGACCGCGTTCGTCCCGAGCTCGTGGATCAGCAGGGCGAGGGTCGCGCTGATTTCGCGGGGAACCCCGGTCGGCGCGCCCAACATGATGAATCGCGGCCCACCGAAGGGCTCGAGAATGCTTTTCAGGAGCCCTTTCAGATCGGGGGGATTTTCGGGGTCGTCCGCGATCAGGTCCTGAGCCCGCCCGAGCGCCATGATCCTCGCCTCGAACATCGTCTGATACTCCAACGGGCTCGGGGCGGTGCGGAAGGTCTGTCGGGAAATCGCCTGGACCAAACCCAGCACGTTGCGCATCCGGTGGCTCATTTCGGATGCGAGGATCCTCGCCCGCTGCTCGGAATCGACGAGGGTGCGGACGAGCCCACGGACCAGGGCGGCGATTGCGATCAACGAGCCGCTGAAGAGCCAGAACATCGTGAGCAACCCGACCGACGCGGAAGCGAGCGCGAAGTTCCAGTAGGGCGGAAGCCAGAAATAATCGACGACCAGCGAAGAGTAGATCAGAACCGAGAGGCCGCCCCACGGTCCCGTCATCAGCGCTGTGACAAGAATAGCCGGAGCAAAAGTGAGGAACGGGACCCCATCGCCGATCAGCGGCGTCGCGAGAAGTCTGCCGAGGGTGGCCACAGCCACGCACGCCGCGGCGATGGATTGCGTCTGCCACAGCGGAACCGATCGAAGCAGGAGGGAATGCACCCAAAGCGGCAATTCCGATCGTATCGCGCGCGACAGCACTTTGGCGCCCTTCGAAATTCGATTGGGGGAGTAACCGGCCATCGGCGGGTTCGGGCTTATCGTCCTCGCCCTACGAAACCGCCCTGAGCTCCACCTTTCCCTGCGGGACGAGCAGCGTGCAACTCAGGCCGAGACCGTGATTCTCGAACGATATCGTCCCACCGAGCTTCGCGGTGAGCGCCTGGCTTATGCGCAGGCCCATCCCGCCGCCTTCGAGCGGATCGAGGCCTTCCGGCAAACCCACGCCATCGTCCGACACGTTGATCAGGATGCCGTCACGAGTCATTGACGCCTCGACGCTGATTATGCCTGCGACCCCGGCCGGGTGGGCGTACTTGACCGCATTGGTGACGAGTTCCCCGACCAGCAGACCGAGCGTGATCGCCTTTTCCGAGGATAGAACGCAGGAGGCGCGAAGGTCGCAGTGCAACGTTATTTCACTCGCGAGCGATAAGCTGGACAATATCCGCTCGGCGATGCTCCTGAGAAAGGCGTCGACGTCCACCGGGTCTCCTTCGTCGCTCTGAGACAACATGCGATGAACCCTGGCCACTGTCTCCAGGCGCGTCGCGAATTCCTCCAGAGTGAGCCGGACCTCTCGTCCCGTCATCGTTTGGTGCTTCTCGAAGATGCGGGCGCCCTGCGAGCGCATCAGTCCCGCGATCATCGCGAGATGGTTGGCGATACGATGATTAGCCTCCGCCACCACATCAAGTGCGCACGTGTCCACAGTTCGGACCAGTTCCAGCGACATCGTTCGCTCCTCAAGAAATCACCCAAGCGGTATTCGGCCACTAATCCAACTAAGTCAAGGAAATGGTTATGCGTAATCTCAGCCGCATGGCGCATATACCTCGGTTACGCCACGAGATGCTAATGATCTTCTGCCTACATTACAGCATCTGCTGTGAATGTCAGAAAATGGTGGGCAAGCGCTAGAAACTAAGAAATAGCCATTGACGGAAAATGAGTAAGTTCCTATCTGTCCCCACGGACGAGAGAACCTGGGTTCAGGAGTCGAATCATGGGCGAGTTAGCGCGAGGCGAACGGCTGCAAATCATGTTGGGACACGACGAACTGGCGGCGTTGGATGATTGGCGCTTTGCGAGGCGAATGCCGAGCCGGGCTTCCGCCGTGCGAGAGCTGTTGAAACGCGGGTTGGCGGCTGAGGGCGTGGTGATCTCCAGCGGTGCCCCCTCGAGGGATTTCGGCGTGCTCGATTCCCCTGAAAAGAACGCCAAATAGTACGGCACGGCGTAATCGGTGGTAGGTCTTTCCGCCCGATTGTGACTGCGATGCTTCGATTGTGGCCGCAGCCGGGCCAACGCAGTTGTAGCGCGGCCGCCGGGCGTCGTTCGACATGGCGATCATGACCGATTTGCCGCATGGATCCGATGCTCGACGGTTTGGCGTGTCGACTCCAGACTTAAAAGTCTATGACGCAGGAATAAGTCGCGCCATCGGGCGCGAAACCGTTGCGCTTCGCCCGTTGGCGTCCTTTCGTTCTACGTGGCCCGATCCGGCCGGCGAGCGGTTGCGCCACAAAATGTCCTATGTTACGCAACGCGCGCTTCAGGAGGGTTGGGGGTGACCTCGTCCCAGGCGGCTGCCGTAATCGAAGCGAAGGCGGCTGTCGGGGCCCCTGAAGCCATGGGAAAGATCGGAACTTGGCCGAAGCAGGCGATATCGTGTCGGGCGTATCGGGGCGCTACGCCTCCGCGCTGTTCGCCCTCGCCCTCGAGCGGCGCGAAACCGGCGCCGTCGCCGAGGCGCTCGCCCGGTTCGAGGGCATGATCGCCGAAAGCGCGGACCTGCAGCGTCTGGTCCGGAGCCCCGTGTTTTCCGCCGATGAACAGGTGAAGGCGCTCGGCACCCTGCTCGAAGCGGCCGACAT
The DNA here is from genome assembly GCA_049287975.1 of Roseiarcus sp. Taxonomy (GTDB): domain Bacteria; phylum Pseudomonadota; class Alphaproteobacteria; order Rhizobiales; family Beijerinckiaceae; genus Roseiarcus. The sequence goes on along the minus strand of JBAQGU010000774.1, from coordinate 10,209 downwards.
TACCGGGATCGCCGCGAATTTCATCCGCCTCGTCGCCGCCAAGCGCCGACTGTTCTTCATTCGCGAAATGATCGCCGATTACGGCAAACTCAACGACCGCTTCCGCGGCGTGACGCGCGCGCTGGTGACCAGCGCCGCGCCGCTCTCGAGCGAAAACGTCGCTGCGCTCAAGGAATCGCTGCGCGCGATCTCCGGCGGCAAGGAAGTCGATCTGCACGTGAAGCTCGATGCCTCCATTATCGGCGGGCTCATCGTCCAGCTCGGCTCGCGCATGGTCGACGGCTCGCTAAAGACGAAACTCAACGCCATCCGAACACGTATGAAAGAGGTCGGCTGATGGATATCCGCGCCGCAGAAATATCGTCCATTCTGAAGAACCAGATCGCCAATTTCGGCGCCGAAGCGGAAGTCACGGAGGTTGGCCAAGTCCTTTCCGTCGGCGACGGCATCGCGCGCGCGTACGGCCTCGACAAGGTCGAAGCCGGCGAGATGGTCGAATTCGAGAACGGTACCCGCGGCATGGCGCTCAATCTCGAGGCCGACAACGTCGGCATCGTCATCTTCGGCTCCGACCGCGAAATCAAGGAGGGGCAGACCGTCAAGCGCACCGGCGCGATCGTCGACGTGCCCGTCGGCAAGGAGCTGCTCGGCCGCGTGGTCGACGCGCTCGGCAACCCGATCGACGGCAAGGGCCCGATCACGTCCGCCAAGCGAGCCCGCGTCGACATCAAGGCGCCCGGCATCATTCCGCGCAAGTCGGTGAGCGAGCCGATGGCGACGGGCCTCAAGGCGATCGACTCGATGATCCCGATCGGGCGCGGACAGCGCGAGCTGATCATCGGCGACCGCCAGACCGGCAAGACGGCGATCGCGCTCGACACCATCCTCAATCAGAAGTCGATCAACCAGAGCGGCGACGAGAGCCAGAAGCTCTATTGCGTCTATGTCGCGGTCGGCCAGAAGCGCTCGACGGTCGCGCAATTCGTCAAGGTGCTGGAGGAAAATGGCGCGCTGGAATTTGCGATCATCGTCGCCGCGACCGCCTCCGAGGCCGCGCCGATGCAGTTCCTGGCGCCGTTCGCCGGCTGCGCGATGGGCGAATATTTCCGCGACAACGGCATGCACGCGGTCATCATTTACGACGACCTTTCCAAACAAGCCGTCGCCTATCGCCAGATGTCGCTGCTGTTGCGCCGCCCGCCCGGCCGCGAAGCCTATCCCGGCGACGTCTTCTATCTGCACTCCCGTCTGTTGGAACGGGCCGCCAAGTTCAACAAGGAGAACGGATCGGGCTCGCTGACGGCCCTGCCGATCATCGAGACACAGGCCAACGATGTCTCGGCCTACATCCCGACCAACGTGATCTCGATCACCGATGGCCAGATATTCCTCGAGACCGACCTCTTCTACCAGGGCGTCCGTCCCGCTGTGAACGTCGGCCTCTCGGTCTCGCGGGTCGGATCCGCCGCGCAGACCAAGGCGACGAAGAAGGTCGCGGGCCGCATCAAGGGCGAATTGGCGCAATATCGCGAGATGGCGGCCTTCGCGCAGTTCGGCTCCGACCTCGACGCCGTGACACAGCGTCTACTCAATCGCGGTGCGCGCCTGACCGAACTCTTGAAGCAGCCGCAGTTCTCGCCGCTGAAGATGGAGGAGCAGGTCGTCTCGATTTACTCCGGCGTCAACGGCTATCTCGACAAGCTGCCGCTGAACAAGGTGCGCGAATTCGAAGACGGGCTGCTCGCCTACATGCGCGGCAAGGACGCTGAGGTGTTGGATACGATCCGTTCCTCTCGCGATCTCACGGACGCCACCGCAGCGAAGTTGAAGACTGCGGTCGACGCGTTCGCCGCCAGCTTCAGCTGATTTCCAGCGCCCCTGACACGCGAGTCGCGAGATGCCCTCCCTCAAGGACCTCCGAAACCGGATCGCCTCCGTCAGGTCGACACAGAAGATCACCAAGGCGATGCAGATGGTCGCCGTGTCTAAACTGAGGCGCGCGCAAGCGGCCGCGGAGGCGGCGCGACCCTATGCCGACAAGGTGGAGGCGGTGCTCTCCAATCTCGCCGGCGCCAGCGCGGACGGCGCCGAGGCTCCTCGCCTGCTCACCGGAACCGGCGCGGATCAGACGCATCTTCTGGTCGTCTGCACCGGCGAGCGCGGCCTCTGCGGCGCCTTCAACACCTCGATCGTGCGTCTGGCGCGCGATCGCGCCAATGCTCTAGCGGCCCAAGGCAAGACGGTGAAAATTCTTTGCGTCGGCAAGAAGGGCTACGACCAGCTTCGACGCACGCACGAAAAACAGATCCTGGAAACGATCGATCTGCGCGCCGTTCGCACGATCAAGTTCCAGACGGCGGAGCCGATCGCCGGCAAGGTGATCGAACTGTTCGAGGGCGGCCAGTTCGACGTCTGCACGCTGTTCTACGCCCGATTCAAGTCGGTGATCTCGCAGATACCGACCGCGCAGCAATTGATTCCGCCAGAGCTCGCCCCGAAGAACGAGCTGTTGCCGGTGTATCATTACGAACCGGACGAGACCGAGATATTGACTCAGTTGCTGCCGCGCGCGGTCGTGGTGCGCATCTATCGCGCCCTGCTCGAGAATGCGGCGTCCTTCTTCGGCGCGCAGATGAGCGCGATGGACAATGCGACGCGAAACGCGGGCGAAATGGTCAAGAAATACACACTGCGGTACAACCGCACGCGCCAAGCGATGATCACCAAGGAACTGATCGAAATAATATCGGGCGCCGAGGCGCTCTGACGCAACCGATCGCTCGCCGCGATCCCGAGAAAATTCGAAACGAGGACGTCGAAATATGGCGCAGGAAATGGAAAAAGTCGCGAACGCCGTCGGCCACGTCACGCAGGTGATCGGCGCCGTCGTCGACGTGAAGTTCGAGGGCGACCTGCCTCCCATCCTGAATGCGCTGGAGACGATGAACAACGGCTCGAAGCTGATAATGGAAGTCGCGCAGCATTTGGGCGAAAGCTCGGTTCGCTGCGTCGCGATGGACATCTCCGAAGGCCTGGTCCGCGGCCAGGAGGTGACCGATACCGGCGGTCCGATCTCGGTCCCGGTAGGCCCAGGCACGCTGGGGCGCATCATGAACGTGATCGGCGAACCCGTCGACGAAGCTGGTCCGATCCTGATGGAAACTCGCCGCGGGATTCATCAGCCGACGCCATCCTATGTCGAGCAATCGACCGAGGCTCAGATTCTGGTGACCGGGATCAAGGTCGTCGACTTGCTCGCTCCCTACGCCAAGGGCGGCAAGGTCGGCCTGTTCGGCGGCGCGGGGGTCGGCAAAACCGTATTGATTCAGGAACTGATCAACAACGTCGCCAAGACGCACGGCGGCAATTCGGTATTCGCGGGCGTTGGCGAGCGCACGCGCGAAGGCAACGACCTCTATCACGAATTCATCGAATCCAAGGTCAATGCCGATCCGCACAATCCCGACCCGAACGTGAAGTCGAAATGCGCGCTGGTGTTCGGCCAGATGAACGAGCCGCCGGGCGCGCGCATGCGCGTCGGGCTTTCGGGCCTCACCGTCGCCGAGTATTTCCGCGATCAGGGCCAGGACGTGCTGTTCTTCGTTGACAACATTTTCCGCTTCACCCAGGCGGGATCGGAAGTGTCCGCGCTGCTTGGACGCATCCCTTCCGCGGTCGGCTATCAGCCGACACTCGCGACCGACATGGGCGCGCTGCAGGAGCGCATCACTTCGACGACGAAGGGCTCGATCACTTCGGTCCAGGCGATCTACGTGCCCGCCGACGATTTGACCGATCCGGCGCCGGCGACCTCCTTCGCGCATCTCGACGCAACGACGGTGCTCTCGCGCGCGATCTCGGAAAAGGGCATCTACCCCGCCGTCGATCCGCTCGACTCGACCTCGCGCATGCTGACCGCCGCCGTCGTCGGCGAGGAGCATTACAATGTCGCGCGCTCGGTGCAGCAGGTGTTGCAGCGTTATAAGGCGCTGCAGGACATCATCGCCATTCTGGGCATGGACGAACTCTCCGAGGAGGACAAGCTGACGGTCTCACGGGCGCGCCGGATCGAGCGCTTTCTCTCGCAGCCGTTCGACGTCGCCGCGGTGTTCACCGGCACCCCCGGCGTGCAGGTGAAGATCGAGGACACGGTCAAGGGCTTCAAGGGCATCATCGAGGGCAAGTACGACAATCTGCCTGAGGCCGCGTTCTACATGGTCGGCACGATCGAGCAGGCGGTGGAGAAGGCCAAAAAACTGGCGGCGGAAGCGGCCTGAACGAAAAGCGAAAACGAACATGGCCAGCTTTCACTTCGAATTCGTCTCTCCGGATAAGTTGCAGTTCCGCGGGCAGGTCGAATCGGTGCTAGTGCCCGGTTCCGAGGGCGATTTCGTGGTCCTCAAAGACCACGCGCCGGTCATGGCCTCATTGCGCCCCGGCGTCGTGGCGATCGGGGACGCCGCGGGCAAGGAAACTCGCTTTTTCGTCCGCGGAGGCTTCGCGGACGTCAACCCCGCCGGATTGATCCTGCTCGCGGAAACCGCGATCCCGGCCCACGACCTCAACGCGGAACAGCTCGATCAGGAAATCAAGAACGCCGAGGAGGATGTTGCGGATGCGACCGAAGATGGCAAGCGGATCGCGCAGGACAGGCTGGATCGGCTGCGCGAGTTGAAGGATTCGATGAAGCTTTGAAGGCCGGGCGCTATCGCCTCGCCAACAGCGCCGCCTTCCCTGTCCGCGCCACGCGGCAGGGCGACGCGCAGGACGCTGAAACTCCGGGGCCGGAGAGCGGCATATGCTGAAAAAGCGGATTTGGGCCGGGGCCGCGCTTCTCAGCGCTCTCTCGGTCGTCGGCCCGGCCTCAGCCGACTCGGCCGATCCCGATCTCATTTTTCGAAAATCTACGACGTTCAAGCTGCTGACGCCCAACGACAAGCTCGCCGTGTACGGCATCGACGATCCCCTCGTCGACGGGGTCGCTTGCCATTACACAGCGCCGGAAAAGGGTGGACTGATGGGGGCGTTCGGGCTCGCTGAGCAGACCTCGGACATCTCCCTCGCGTGCCGTCAATATGGCCCGATCAAATTCAAAGGCAAATTCGAACAGGGCGACGTCGTCTTCTCCGAACGCCGCTCGATATTCTTCAAAAAGATGCAAATCGTTCGCGGCTGCGACGCCAAGCGTAACATTCTGGTCTACATGACCTATAGCGACAAGCTGATCGACGGCTCGCCGAAGAACTCGACCTCGACGGTGCCTATCGAGCCTTGGGGCAGCCAGGGCGAAATCCAAAAATGCGCGGACTTCGTTCGGTGAGCCAGCGGCGGAGTCAGTCCGCGCAGTTGACCACATAATTCTCCTCCGTCGCCGCGATTTTCGTAGCAACGACGTCGGCGAATCGGCTGGCCGGACCAAAGCTCAAGGCGACGCCGTGCCCATGGGCTTCGCACCACGCGTCCGCGACGATTTGACCGCATTCGCCAGTTTCAGCGAGGCAGTCTTGCACGCCATAGCCGTCGTTCGCCGCGATCACGAGCGCGTGCGTTTCGCCGCCCTGGGCGGTCGACAAGGCCGCCGTGCTCAGGATCACGCCGGAGATCCATGAAAGGAAGGTGAACGGGGAACGTATGAATGGCATGGGTCGCGACTCGATCAGGGGACGCCGACACAGCAGACATAGCTGAGTCGCTGAACTTGTGCGACGATTCGATAAAGTTTGTGTTAAGTTCGCCGCGCCTCGGCAACGAGCCGCGGCCGTCGCGGCCTCACGAGCTTGACATGCGCGCGATCCTGCGAGAGGAAGAACCATGACGCTTTCGCACCGCATCTGTCGGGTTGGAATCATTATCCGCTAGCTCTACGGGCTGGCTGGTTCGCGTCTCCTTTTTCCCATTTCGAGACAAGCGCGCGACCGGTTGGCACGCGCGCACGATCGGGAAGGACGCAATGTCGATCGTTTTGAAGCTCTACAACACGCTCACCGGGGCGAAGGAGACCTTCCGCCCGGTCGATCCCGAAGCCGTCCGCATGTATGTCTGCGGCCCCACCGTCTATGATTTCGCCCACATTGGCAACGGAAGAGCGGCGATTGTTTTCGACTTGCTGTTTCGCCTGCTGCGTCACGCCTACGGCGAGGCCAACGTCATCTACGCCCGCAACGTCACCGACGTGGACGACAAGATCATCGCCAGGGCGCAGCTGGACTTTCCGAATTTGCCGCTCAACGAGGCGATCGCGCGTGTCACGGAAGGGACCCTGCGACAATATCGCGCGGACGTCGCGGCGGTCGGTTGTCTGCCGCCGACCCACGAACCGCGAGCGACGGCGTATCTGCCCGAGATGACCGCGCTGATCGAGCGCCTCGTGGCGCGCGGCGTCGCCTATGTCGCCGGGGACCACGTGCTGTTCTCGCCGTCCGCGATGGACGCGCTGCCCGGCGCGCCGCGCTATGGCGCGCTCGCGCGCCGCTCGCTCGACGAAATGCTGGCGGGCACGCGGGTCGAGGTGGCGCCGTACAAGCGCGATCCGATGGATTTCGTGCTCTGGAAACCCTCGAAGGAGCACGAGCCCGGCTGGGACAGCCCGTGCGGCATTCTCCCGAAGGGCCGTCCGGGCTGGCACATCGAGTGCTCGGCGATGTCGATGGCGACGCTGCTGCGTCCCTATGGCGGCGGTCTGGCCTCAGACGATCCGGCGATGAACGTGTTCGATATCCACGGCGGCGGCATCGATCTGGTATTTCCCCACCATGAAAACGAAATCGCGCAGAGCTGCTGCGCGTTCGGCGGCGCGCGCATGGCGAACGTCTGGATGCACAACGGCTTCCTGCAGGTCGAAGGCGAGAAGATGTCGAAGAGCCTCGGCAATTTCTTCACCATCGACGAGTTGCTGCGAACCGACGCGTTCGGCGGGCGCCCTTGGCCGGGCGAGGTCTTGCGCTTCGCAATGCTGCGCACGCACTACCGCCAGCCGATCAGCTGGACGCTGCACGGGGTCGACGAAAGCGAAAAGACGCTGCGGCGGTTCGCGCAAGTCGCGGCCTCTGCGGACGCTCCGGAATCAGCGCCTTCGCCGGAACTGGTCGCCGCCCTGGCCGACGATCTCAACACGCCCGCCGCGATCGCCCACCTGCATGGCCTCGAGAAGCGGGCCCGCGATTCCGGCTCGGCCGAGGCGGGACAGGCCGCCGCGCAACTCGCGCGCGACGCGGAATTCCTCGGCGTCGATCTCGCCGCCGCTGCGAAGGGCATGGCGCCGCAACTCAGCGAAGAGATGAAGGCGCGCATCGAGACGCTGGTCGCAGAGCGACAGGCGAAGCGTCGTGTCAAAGATTGGGCGGCGTCCGATCGCATGCGCGACGAGCTGGAGAGCCTGGGAGTGACGCTCGAGGACTCGAAGGAGGGCACGAAATGGGAGCTGCGCCGGTGAGCGGGATAGCCTTGCGCCCCTTTTTGCCTGCCGACGCCAGGCGCTGCATCGAGATTTTTCGCGCCAGCATCGAGGAACTCGCGAGCGAGGACTACGACGCCGATCAGCGCGAGGCCTGGAGCGCCAAGGCGGACGACGCCGGGGCGTTCGCGGAGCGGCTTTCGGCGTCGCTCACCCTGATCGCGAGCCTCGATGGCCAGAGCGTCGGCTTCGCCAGCCTGAAGGGCCAAGCGGTTCTGGACATGCTCTTCGTCGACCCCGCCTTCGCGCGTCGCGGCGTCGGCGCCGCGCTGATCGACGCGCTCGTCCGCATCGCCGAGGCGCGGGGCGTCGGTCGCCTCAGCGTCGACGCCAGCGATACGGCCCGCCCGCTCTTCGAGCGCCATGGATTTGTCGCTGAGCGCCGCAATCTCGTGGCGGTCGGCGATCAATGGCTGGGGAATACGACGATGACCCGGACGTTCGCCAAATCCGGCGCCGCGGGCGAGCCGACGACGCGGCACTGAAGGACGCGGCATGAACCGGGAACGCCTCTACCTCTTCGACACGACGCTGCGCGACGGCGCGCTGACGACGGGGGTCGACTTCTCGCTCGAGGACAAGCGACAGATCGCCGGGCTGCTCGACGAACTCGGCGTCGATTACATCGAGGGCGGCTATCCCGGCGCCAACCCGCAGGACACGCGCTTCTTCGAGCGCAAGCCGACGCGGCGCGCGCGCTTTTGCGCGTTCGGCATGACCAAGCGCCCCGGCCGCTCCGCGGCCAACGATCCCGGGATCGCCGCTCTCCTCGCCGCCGACGCCGACGCGATCGTCTTCGTCGCCAAGTCGTGGGATTATCACGTCCATGTCGCGCTCGGCTGTACCCTGGATGAGAATCTGGCCGGGATCGAGGATAGCGTTCGCGCGGCGGTCGCTGCCGGTCGCGAGGCGATGGTGGACTGCGAGCACTTCTTCGACGGCTGGAAGGCCAATCCGGCCTACGCCATGCAATGCGCTCGCACGGCGCTCGAGGCGGGCGCGCGGTGGGTCGTGCTCTGCGACACCAATGGCGGCACGCTGCCGGCCGAGGCGGAGCGCATCGTCGCCGAAGTCGCGCGCGTCATCCCCGGCGAGCGGCTGGGCATTCACGCGCACAACGACACCGACAACGCGGTCGCCAATTCGCTGGCCGCAGTTCGCGCGGGCGCGCGGCAGATCCAGGGAACGCTCAACGGCCTCGGCGAGCGCTGCGGTAACGCCAATCTCGTTTCGCTGATTCCGACCCTGGCGCTGAAGGCCGACTTCGCGGACCGATTCGAGATCGGCGTCTCCGACGCGGCCTTGCGCGGCATCGCCAAAGTCTCGCACATGCTCGACGGGCTCCTGAACCGAGCGCCCGATCGTTACGCGCCCTATGTCGGCGCTTCGGCGTTCGCGACCAAGGCGGGAATTCACGCCTCGGCGCTCGCCAAGGACCCGCGCACCTACGAGCACGTGCCGCCGGAGGCGGTTGGCAACGCGCGCGCAATTCTCGTCTCCGATCAGGCGGGACGCTCCAATCTGATCGCCCAGCTCGCCCGGATGAAGTTGGACGTCGCGAGCGACGACCCGCGCCTTTCCAGGGTGCTCGAGGAGGTCAAGTCACGCGAGGCCCTAGGCTTCGCGTACGAGGCGGCGGACGCGTCGTTCGAGCTGCTGGCGCGCCGAATCCTCGGCGGCGTTCCGGAATTCTTCGACGTGGAGAGCTTCAACGTCAGCGTCGAGCGCAAGCTCAATTCCATCGGCGCGCTCTATTCGGCCTCGCAGGCGGTGGTGAAGATCAGGATCGGCCAGGAGACGCTGATTTCCGCGGCCGAGGGCAACGGCCCGGTCAACGCGCTCGATCTGGCGCTGCGCAAGGACCTCGGCGTCTACCAGGCGCGCATCGAGGACCTCGAACTCTTGGACTATCGCGTGCGCGTCTTCCAGGGCGGCACCGACGCCGTCACGCGCGTGCTGATCGAATTCGGCGACGCGAGCGGCGCGCGCTGGTCGACGGTCGGCGTCTCCGGCAACATCATCGACGCCTCGTTCCAGGCGCTGGTCGACGCCATCAACTACAAGTTGGTGAAGTCGGGCGCGAAGGCGGCGTAGACGGAGCAACGTCGGCCCGCCGCGCCCCGAGGCGGCGGCCGGCCGGGCGCTCGCCCACGTCGACCGAGTAGGACCAATTCAGCGCTCGCTTGCGATGGTCCTTTCCGCCAGCTGGCCGAGATCCCGTTGGAGACCGACGCGACGTTGCCGAGGGAGGAGCAGATGTGGCTAAATAATGGCGACCTGCCTTGCATTTCTCCAAGCTTTTCCAAATCCAGCGTGTTTTCGTCCAAGCTTTTCCAAACAAAGCTTTGGCGGTTTTGTGGGATTTCAAGGGGTTGCAAGCCTCCAAATCCCCAAGTGATATTTCTCCAAATTTTTGTGGATTTTCGCCTTTCTTCAGCCGTATTCCAAACGCCGCCGCGCCGCATTCCGCCGCCTCGCGCCGCATGGGTTCGAAGCTGGACGGCCGTTCGCGGGCGTTTGCGATGTAGAGAGGGTAGGGTGCGCGGACCCGTCGGAGCCGATCTGGTCCGCGTGCCGCTTCGTGTGAAGAGACGATGGCGATAATTTTCTCGTTTCGTGAGTTTTCAATGCTTTGCAGCCAGGAAAATTTTCGCGCCCGCGGCGAGAGATGCCGTGACCAGATAAGCGGCTGAGCCGAGCTTGTCCCCGTGGGAGTAGTCCATTTTCTCGCGCGCGGAGAGAGGAGGGCGAAAATT
>JBAQGU010000773.1:0-4007 GCA_049287975.1 Roseiarcus sp. | reverse complement strand
GTCCTTCGACCTCGCGACCGCCTCCGGCAACGGCGCGCCGAGAACGACATGCGCCGCGATAGCGCTCGACAGCGTGCAGCCGGTGCCGTGCACGTTGCGCGAAGCGATGCGCGGCGCGGCGAAACGGTGGATTGCGTCGGCCATCACCAGGATGTCGACCGCGTCGCCGTCGAGGTGGCCGCCTTTCATGAGGACCGCGCGCGGGCCGAGTTCGCGGAGCGCTTTTCCCTGGCGGATCATTTCGGCTTCGTCACGTGCGGGTGGCTCGCCGAGCAACGCCGCCGCCTCGGCGAGGTTCGGCGTCAGGCAATCGACGATGGGAAGGAGGTGGACGCGAATTGCCTCGACAAAGCCGCCGCCCGAGAGCGTATCCCCGGAGGAGGCGAACATGACGGGATCGAAAACGATGAACCGCTTCGGAGAGCCGCGTGGGAGTGTCACGACTCGCGCCACCGCCTCCACGATCCCGGTGCTGCCGAGCATCCCGATCTTGATCGCCGCGACCTTGAAATCCGCCGTCACCGCAAGGACTTGCCCGGCGACGATCTCGACCGGCATGAGATGGATCGCCCGCACGCCCCGTGTGTTCTGCGCCGTTACTGCCGTGATCGCCGTGGCGGCATAAACGCCGAGCGCGGCGAAGGTCTTCAGATCGGCCTGGATGCCCGCGCCGCCGCCGGAGTCAGACCCCGCGATGGTCAGCGCTATGCGCGTCACGGCGCGCGCGTCGCGGCGATCCACTCGCGGGCGCGACCTTCGGGATCGGCGTTGAGCGTGATGTCGGTGACGACGGAGACGACGTCGGCCCCTGCGGCGAGGCACGCCTTGCCGCGCTCGACATTGAGGCCGCCGATCGCGACCAGAGGGATGTCGCCGACGCGCCGCTTCCACTCGCCGATGCGCGCGAGCCCTTGCGGCGGATGAGCCATCGCCTTCAGGATGGTCGGATAGATCGGGCCGAGCGCGACGTAATCGGGCTCGAGGCTCAGCGCGCGCTCGAGTTCCGCGTCATCATGCGTGCTGATGCCGACGCGCAGCCCGCGCGCGCGGATCGCGTTCATGTCGGCGCCGTCGAGATCGCCCTGCCCGAGATGGACGCAGTCGGCGCCGGCGTCGATCGCGATCCGCCAATAGTCGTTGACCACAAGCTGCGCGTCAGCCTCGCGACATATCCTCAACGCCTCGCGCGTCTCGCCGAGAACCTCGGCGTCGGAGCGCTCCTTGATCCGTAGTTGGATCAAGCGAGCCCCGACGCCCGCGAGACGCGCGACCCACGCCGCGCTGTCGACGATGGGATAGAACGGATCTATTCCCCTCACGACAGATGCGCCTTCCCCAGCACCGGCGTCGAGGGCGCGGCCATGTCCCGCGGCTCCATAGGGCCGGCCAGATACGCCGTGCGGCCCGCTTCTATGGCCTGCGCCATCGCGCGCGCCATCGCGGCGGGATCGCCCGCCTTGGCGACGGCGGTGTTGAGCAGCACCGCGTCGTAGCCGAGCTCCATCGCGGCCGCCGCATGCGAGGGCAGACCGATGCCGGCGTCGACGATCAGCGGGATTTCCGGGAAATGCGCGCGTAGCGCCCTGAGCCCGAAGACATTGTTGAGCCCCCGGCCCGAGCCGATCGGCGCGCCCCAGGGCATCAGCACGCGACAGCCCGCCTCGACGAGCTTCTCCGCGACGACGAGGTCCTCGGTCATATAGGGAAACACCTCGAAGCCGTCGGCGCTCAGGTTTCGCGCGGCTTCGACCAGGCCAAATACGTCGGGCTGCAGCGTGTCGGCCTCGCCGATCACCTCGAGCTTGATCCACGCCGTGTCGAAAATCTCGCGCGCCATCTCGGCCGTCGTCATGGCCTCCTTCACGCTGTGGCAACCCGCCGTATTCGGCAGCACGCGCACGCCGAGTTCGCGGATCAGCCGCCAGAAATCCTGGCCCTCGCGCAACCGCGCCGCCTCGCGCCGCAGCGAGACGGTGACGATCCGCGCCCGGCTCGCGCGCACGGCCTCCGCAAGGATCGCGGGCGAGGGATATTGCGAAGTGCCGAGCAGAAGGCGGGATTCAATTTCGATGTCGTAGACACGCATGCTCAACCTCCCTGCCTCGGCGCGACGATCTCGATCCGATCGCCTTCTTTCAGCCCGGCGGCCTCGCGCTTGCGAGCCGGCACGAACTCCCCGTTCAGCGCGGTCGCGACGATCGTGTCGGCGTAGTCGAGCGCGATCAGCGCCTCGCCGAGATTTTTTGCGGCGATTTCGCGCGGCTCGCCATTGACGATCAGCGTTTTCGCGTCAGAAGCGGTCAGACCCACGGGTTCACCAGATCCAGTGCCAAATTCTTGAAGTGTCTCGTATTGCGCGTCGCCAGCCGCGCGGAGCGACTCATTGCGCAGGCCGCGATCAACGAATCCATCGGCGCGAGCTCGCCGCCGCGAAGCTCGGCGGTCGCGCGGAGTTTGCCGGACAGACGCGCAATCTCGACGTCGATCGGGATCGTGCAATCCTCGAAATGCGCTTTGAAGCCTCCGATCCGAGCTTGCATACGCGCCTTTCGCGCGCCCTCCGGCAATAACTCCACTCCGTATCCCAGCTCGTGGAAAACGGCCACGCTCACGAGCGGAGTCGCCAGCGTCGCGACGAATCGCGCCACATTCGGGTTCGCGGCGGCCCGCATCAATTCCGACAGCACATTCGTGTCGAGCATTGTCGCCGGGGCCGTCATTCGCCGAAATCCTCGTCGGTCCAATCGGCGAATGGACTTGGTCGACTCTCGTCGCGGGACGGTAACTCGATTTTGCCGAGGCCGCCCAGGTTTTCGACCAGCCATCGGCCCAGATGCGGTCGTTCTTGCTGCGATGTCAGTCTCTTGTATTCGATCATGGAGATAACGACGCACGGGTCCTTAGTGCCGATGATTTGCAGTTCGCCCTCTCGCGCGCGCTTGAGAACACTCGAGAGTTTGGCTTTGGCTTCGGCGACGGTCCACATGGGCCTTCTCCTGAACGGGCGCGAGGATTATAGACCAATGTGGTCTAGTTTTCCAGGGCTGTCCGAAGCCGCCCTCGAGTCGGCGGCCGTCATGTAGATCGCTCATTCAGGTTTTGACGGTCACATCCTCCTCGTCCGAGGCGGCAACTCGAGGTCGCCGACCCGCGGCGCATTCTCGACCAGCCCGGCCAGCGCCAAGTCGTGCAGCGCCAAGTCCTGCAAAGCTTCGATCTTGCTTTCCTCTGGCGCCGCTCCGGCAAGCCGCGCCGCCATCTCCGCCGCTCGCCTCGCCAAATCCGGCGCGAGCAAGAATCCGTGCCGGTAAGCGCCGTTCACATAAATCCGCCCGCCCCGCTCGACGATCCGCGGTTCGTTGTCGGGAAAGGCGGGGCGGACATCCGCGCACATCTCGAGGATTTCGGCCTCGCCGAAGGCGGGATGCAGGGCGTAAGCGGCGCTCAGCAGTTCGATCGCCGAGCGCACGCTGACGCCGCCCTTGTCCGCGCTCTCGATCATCGTCGCGCCGATCATGAACACCCCGTCCGCGCGCGGCACGACATAGAGCGGGAAGCGCGGATGCAGCAAGCGCACCGGACGCTTCAGGCTGATCTCGCGCGTGCGCGCGAGCAGCATTTCGCCGCGCACTCCACGCAGCTCGGGCAATGCCGCGCGCGCGGCCCAGCCGCGGCAGTCGACGACGACATCGGCGGACGGTCGAGGCGGCTCGAGACCAACGTCGGCGCCGAAACACAGCGTCGCCCTGCGACGCTTCAATCCCAGCAGCAGCGCCTCCATCGCGACGCGCGGGTCGACATGCCCCTCCTCCGCGAAGAACAGCCCCTTGCGGAAACGTCCCGCCAGATCCGGCTCGAGCTCGCCGATCGCCGCCGCGTCGACACGCTCCCACGTGCGCGTCCGTGCAGCGAAGCGTTCTATCTCCGAGACATCGCGCGGAGGCGCGACAACGAGGCTGCCTTCGCGCGCGACGCCGGGCGCGCGCCGCGCCCACCAATCGATCGCC
>JBAQGU010000772.1:0-3591 GCA_049287975.1 Roseiarcus sp. | reverse complement strand
ACCCTTCGGCGTGCTACACGTCTGGATCCCCGCTTTCGCGGGGATCCAGACGCGTGGGTTGGTCGATCGAGTGTCTGGTCGACTCCCGTCCTCGGACACAGCTCGTCAACACGGTCTACGCACGGTGTTCGTTCCTCGTCCGTTGGGGTCTCTCGGGAACGGCGTCGGATTGGGGCGGCGGCGCTTGTAACAGTTTTTTGTCACTTCAAATAAGGCAACTCCGTAACGTTTTCAGTTGTTTGGTGGCTGGCGGGGGGCTACATCACTTCGGTTGCTAAATATGTTGACATCGCCTGCTCTATTTTGTGCGTTGACGCGGGCGCTCCTTCCGGCGCAGCTTCAGATTTCTTATTTGTGTTTGTTTGATCGGCTGGCCAAATGATCCTCCGGCGAGTCTTCGAGTTCAGATGCAAGCCGGCCTGGATTAATCGGGTCAAGCCCGGGCGTCCGGGTGCAAGACACACGGATATCCCAGTCAGTTGACGGTCGTCATTGCCGCAAACAAGAAATGCCACGCGCCGAAGTCGTAGACGCCAATCGGCGCGGCGCGCCGTGCTTTGATCAGTGGGCGCGCTTGCCCGAAGCAGGGGCTCGATAACCAGGGGGAACTCTCATGACCACTCGCAGGACATTTCTCAAATACGCGGCGCTGAGCATCGGCGCCTTTGCTGCGGGGCCGGAGTTCGGCGCGCTCGCGGCCGACGCGCGGCCCTTGATCGACGGGGTCGCCGACGCGTGCCGGCGTCTGGCGCCGCTTGGATGGCGGCAGATGCTGCTGGACGCCACGGGCGGGGAACTCGACATCGCCGCAACGGACTTGCGGCGCGAGCTTGGCAAGCCGCTCGCCCACATCGATCGCGGCTATCCCGGCTTCGGCGACTTCGCCAACTCGGCGACGCGGGCGATCGAGCCGGGCAGCCCGGACCGCAGCCTGCTCTATCACGCGTTCGCCTCGCCTACCGTCGTGGCGGACAGGAACGGCGTCGATCTGCACGGTTTTCCGACACTGGCGGAAATCGATGCGGTTGAGAATTACGTATATGGCGTCGAACCGCCGACGCTCGAGGCGCTGCAGGCCCGCGTCGATGCGATGGTGCCCAGCGTCGAGCGGCGGAAACTCGGCCTGGTGGTGTACGCGCTGCAATATCGCAACGCGCCATTGTCGGTGCACGGACGCCACGCCGAACTGTGCTTCGCCCGATCAGGCATCACCAGACTCGGGACGCTGGAGCCTTTTTACGACGCGAGGGCGCGCGACTTCGTCGCCCTGGACCCGACACGACCGTTCGATTTCCGGGTCGAGCCGCGGCGTTTCGCGGCGTATCTTGCGGCGCAGTTCGCGGGCCGGGGCAGATTCGGACCTCAGGATCCGTTGCCCGGCGACGACCAACTGCAATTCTGGGCGCCGGTTCATAAGCTCTTCAGCGGTCCGGAATGTATTGCCGGCCTCAATCTCCAGGTCGGACTCGAGCGAGGCCTCCGCAACGACGATCTGGCGAAGTTCCACCGCTTCCTCGACGACGAGGGACTTGCGAACAACTGGTCCGGCGAAGTGCTCGAAGAGTTTCCGTTCACGATCAAGGACGAATTCATCGGGTCGATGTCGAGCCGGCCCGACTTCGGCGAGGGCGTGCTGGTGCCGCGTCCCTCGCCGCTGGTGACGCCGGCGCAATACAAGGGGCGCCTGCTGACCTTCCCGGTCGACGGGAGCTATACGTCCAAGCCATGGAATATGCAGCTCTCGTCGATGCAGATTTTGCCGATGAAGCCGCCCGACCCCACTGAAGAGCCACAATATATGCTCGACGCCGCACAGACTACGCAGCGGGCAGCGCCGGAATACACCAATATCCGCCATCGCTTGTTGCCCAACGGCGAGATCGACGATTTGAATCTTCGGCCGGACATGAATGAGATCATGAGCAAGGGCGGTTATCAGACGCTGCATTACACCGATGGCGCCGGCGACGGTTGGATCGAGCCGCGCTGCCCGCAACTCGAGGGCATCGTCGGCGCCGTCGTCCCGGCTTACTGCATGGTTGGGCTGCCGGACTTTTTCCCCAAGGTGACGCAGCGGGAGCTGATGCTGTGGTGGCGCGACAAGGTTCCCAAGCCGATTCGCGACGCGCTGTGGGCGATCGAGCCTCTCGCGCTGTCGCAGACGCGCATCGCCGCAAACATCACGTTGCCGGCGTCGCCGGCGGGCTTCAGCCTCGCGGACACCACCATCACCGCGATTGTATCGCAGCCGTCGGACGAGGATGGGCCGGTCCAATCGCCCAACGGTCCGTGGACCATCGAAAAAGGCGGCATGCCCGACGGCTCGCCCGGCCTGTTCGATCCAGGCTGGGAAACCAGCCAGGGAATCTATTACCAGGCTCCGAGCCTGCCGTTGCAGAAGTTCCTGGCGGGCTACGGATTGGGTTCGCCGTTCATCGAGGACGCCAAACTCTGCGCCGCGCTCGGCGCCTATTGGCCAGGGGTGGCGCCGGATTCGACCCGGGAATATGAACCCGACAAGAAGATCGGCGGGCTCGTCTATCCCTATCCGACCATCGCTCCGCTGACCGACGAAGAGATTGGCAGCGCGCCGATCAAGGATGGAGAGTTCGTACCGCGGGACGGCGTGCACGGCCCTCGGGAGACGACGGTTGGGGGGCGCAAAGTCGCGTTCATGGCGTGGGACGGCGTGCACGGGCCGCGCGCGACAATGTTCCGGGGGCGCCCGGTCGCCGCTTACGCCGACGCGACGCGCGTCGACTACATCGACCTGGTCGGCACGATGACGGCGGCGCTCACCTCGCGCATCGACACGGAGGAGTACCTGGCACGTATCCTCGCCATGGAGGCGGTCTACTGGGGGCTCGGCATCCACGATCCCGATATTACGCCGGTGTACAAGGTGATACAGGCCAAGGCGGCGTGGGCTGTCCTCTCGTTCCGCACGGTGACGTCAGACGATTCCGGCCTCGCCGTTGCGGAACGGGCGACAGGCGTCAAGCTTCCGGGTCCGCGGCGCTATTATTTCCACATCTATCGGTGGGGCGAACTTTCCCACGACCCGGACGACCTGCGCATCGTCTTCGTGGACATGCTGGAACAGGCGTTCGTCTATGTATCCGGCAATACGGTGCTGCTCCGGCGCGGTGACGGGTCATGGACCGCCGACCAGTCGATGCCGACGTAGTCGTCGTCGGCGGCGGACCGGCGGGCAGCGCCGCCGCGATCGCCTGCGCGACGCGTGGCCTGAGCGTCGTCATGTGCGAGCGCGAGCGGGCCGGCCGCGACCGGCCCGGCGAGACCTTGCATCCGGGCATCGAGCCGCTGCTCCGGCAGCTCGGGATCGCGGATAGCTTGGCTGACGCGATCGGCGCGCGCCATCCAGGTATCTGGATCGAGTGGGGCGGTCCGCGTCGCTTCGAAGCGTTCGGCGGCGATGCGAGCGGACCGTGGACCGGCTTTCAGGTCTGGCGCGCCGATTTCGATGCGCTCCTTCTCGAGCACGCCCGGGAGCTCCGCGTTGAAGTTCGACAGTCCTGCGCCGTCACCGGCGCACTGATGCGCGACGGAATCTTTCACGGGGTGCAGACG
>JBAQGU010000771.1:0-5900 GCA_049287975.1 Roseiarcus sp. | reverse complement strand
GACGGGGAGCGTCTTCGTCGATATAGGCCAGGAGGTATTGCCGACGACTTCGACCTGCTTCCCGAGGTTCGCGTCGATCTCGGGGACCGCCGATTCCATCATGTGGGCCAGCGTCGACTGGATCGGGCTGTCGATAGCCTGCTTCGGCCGCATCACAGCCTCGGGACTCCCCTCGCGTCATCCTCCGGGATCATCTATAATATGAAAACACCTGATCTGGGAGGAGAACATGGAAACGCGCGAACGAGCTAACGGCGACTCCAGCCGCGGAACGGCCGGGATGGCCGTTTCGCCGCCTTTCGACGCCGAGCGTCTCGACGAACTGATGGAGGAAGCCGGCATCGATGCGCTGGTCGTGACTTCCAAACACAACATCCAATATCTGCTCGGCGGATACCGGTTCTTCTTCTTCGACCATTTCGACGCGATCGGCGTCAGCCGTTATCTGCCGGTCCTCGTCTATGCGAAGGGCCATCCAGGACGCTCGACCTACATTGGGCATCCGATGGAGAATTATGAGCGGGAGCTGGGCCGATTCTGGGTCCCGACCTTCCACCCGTCCGCGCGCACCAGCACCGACGGGATGAAGCTGGCGGTCGAGCAACTCTCGGCGCTCGGGCCGAAAGCCAAACGGATCGGCATCGAGCGCGCCTTCCTGCCCGCCGACGCCGAGAGTGTGCTGCGCGCCGGACTGCCGCAGGCCGAGTTCGTCGAGGCGCAATTACCGCTCGAACGCTTGCGCGCGGTCAAGACGGCTGAGGAACTGGACCATCTGCGAGTTGCTTCTGACCTCGTCGTCGATTCCATGCTCGCGGTCATCGCCGGCCACGGGCCGGGCGCGACAAAGAACGAGCTGGTCGAGGCGCTGCGCCGAGAAGAAGTCAATCGCGGCCTGAACTTCGAATATTGTCTGATCACGGCGGCGACCAGCTTCAACCGAGCGCCGTCGAATCAGATATGGCGCGAAGGCGATATTCTCTCGCTCGACTCCGGCGGGAACTACAAGGGCTATATCGGCGACCTCTGTAGGATGGCCATTCTCGGTGAGCCCGACGCCGAACTGGAAGACCTGCTGGGCGAGGTCGACGCCATTCAACAGGCCGCGAGACGGCCGATCCGGAACGGCGCTCGGGGCGCCGACGTTTTCGCTTCGGCGGAAGAGTTGGTGCGGAATTCGCCGTACAGCAACTCGCTGGAGTTCGTGGCCCACGGCATGGGCCTGATCAGTCATGAGGCGCCGCGCCTGACCGATCGCGGTCCCGTTCCCTATCCCGCCCATGACGCCGATCTTCCGCTCGAGAAAGGGATGGTGCTTTCCATCGAGACGACGCTGCTTCACCCGCGTCGGGGCTTCATAAAATTGGAGGATACGGTCGCGGTCACGGAGACGGGTTGCGAGGGATTCGGAGACCGAGGCCGCGGATGGAACAGAGGCGGTCGCCGAGGCGCCAGCGCTGCGGCTTGAAAGAGGCGACCGCGGAGAGCCGGAAAGACAGGCATGGATTTGCTGATCAACATCGACGTGCCTGATCTGGCTCACGGCGTCGCCTTTTACGTCAGGGCTTTTGACCTGGTCGTCACGCGCCGACTGGGCGACGGGGCTGCGGAACTGAGCGGCTTGCCGGTTCGGCTCTACCTGCTGGAAAAGCCGGAGGGCTCGATCGGCGCCGGGAATGATCCGCGGCGCTACGCTCGCCATTGGACCCCCGTGCATATCGACGTCGTCGTCGACGAGTTGGAGCCCGCGCTCGTTCGCGCCCTCGCGGCCGGCGCGAAGCTCGAGACCGAAACCCGCGTCCACGCCTGGGGCAAGATCGCCATATTGTCCGACCCGTTCGGCAACGGCTTCTGCCTGATCCAATTCCTTGGTCGCGGCTACGACGAGATCGCCGATCCCTAGGGGTAGCCACGAAGAATACCCGTTGCCCGAGGCCGTCGAACGTGTAACATTCGCTATTGACGAAATCGTTGCTCGGCCGGCGCCGTCGGGCCCGATCAATCATGGTTGCTTTTGTGACGCCGACGATCTGTCCGTCAGACAGAAGAGGGGACCATGCTGTTTCCAACCACGCTCGTGGGCAGCTATCCGCAGCCGGAATGGCTGATCGACCGCAACAAGCTCGCGGGGCGGTTTCCGCCGCGGGTGCGCGCGCGGGAACTCTGGCGGATCCCCGAGGCGTTCCTGGCCGAGGCGCAGGACGATGCGACGATCATGGCGATCGAGGCGCAAGAGGACGCCGGCCTCGACATCGTCACCGACGGCGAGATTCGCCGCGAGAGCTATTCCAACCGTTTCGCCACCGCGCTCGAAGGGGTGGACATCGACAATCCCGGATCGGCGCTCGACCGCTCGGGGCATCCGAACCCCGTCCCGCGCATCGTCGGCAAGATCCGTCGCAAGCATGCCGTGGAGGTCGAGGATTTGAAGTTCCTGAAGCGCCACACCCAGCGCATGGTCAAAATGACGGTGCCCGGCCCATTCACGATGAGCCAGCAGGCCCAAAACGACTATTATCCGAGCGCCGAGGCCGCGGCGATGGATTATGCGACCGCCGTGAACGCCGAAATAAAGGACCTGTTCGCCGCGGGCGCCGACATCGTGCAGATCGACGAGCCCTACATGCAGGCGCGGCCGGCCAAAGCCGAGGAATATGGTCTTGCCGCGCTCGAGGCCGCTTTGGACGGCGTCTCCGGCGCCACGGCGGTTCATATCTGTTTCGGCTACGCGGCCATCATTCACGAGCGGCCGAGCGGCTATTCGTTTCTCGGACAATTGAAACGGTGCTCGTGCGACCAGGTCTCGCTGGAGACCGCGCAATCCCATCTCGATTGCGCCGTGCTCGCAGAGTTGCAAGGCAAGAAGATCATGCTCGGCGTCATCGACCTCAGCGACATGACGGTCGAAACGCCGGAGACGGTCGCGGATCGCATCCGCCGCGCCCTTCCCTATGTCGCGGCCGAGGACATCATCGTGGCGCCCGATTGCGGCATGAAATATCTGCCGCGCGAAGTCGCATTCGGCAAAATGAAGGCCATGGTCGCGGGGGCGGCGATCATGCGCGGAGAACACGGCGGGCGCTTGTCGTAGACGGCGCCCCGCCACTGCGGGCAAAACGAAGCAGCCCAAACTACGGCGATTTCCATGTTATTTTCCGTCATGGCCGGGCTTGTCCCCGCCATCCACGCGGTTCGGCTTGCGTGCGGCCCAAAGGCTTTGCCGATAGGGCGCCAACACCATGCAATAGGGCGGAGCCGCGGGACGACGTGGATGGCCGGGACGAGCCCGGCCATGACGCTTGGGGCGGAAGATGTCATGTCACCAGTTTCATTCATCAGGGTCAGCCGAAGGCCGCTGATCGCGGACCGCGTCAAGTTTGTGAAATAGCCTTCCGACGCGATGTCGGGCGTCTCCATGAGCGCTGGGCTTTCAGTTTCGGCATGCACAGGCTCGATCCGCGCATCCAGGGCCGACTTTCCGCGAATAATGCCTGGGATGCCCGGCTCGGTCCTCGGATCAGTCCAGGGAGGGCATGACGCGCGGTTGTGGAACCACGGGATTCAACTCTTTTTGAGCGTACGCTACACCAAAGGGCTTGCCAACAAAGGCAAAACCATTGCACTTTGTCCGACAATCGACTGCGAATGGGTGTTTCCACCCATAGAGAAAATGGGTGTTTTCGCCCAAAAAGAAATGGTCGAAGGGGGATGGAGACATGTTTCAGCAACTGATGACGCCGGTCGCCGGCAGCTTGGGGCTGTCGTTCATCGTGGCGAGCCTGCCGATCTTGGCGGTTCTGGTGGGGCTCGGGGTGCTTCGTCGGCCGGCTTGGGAGGCCTCGCTCGGCGGCCTCGTCGTCGCTTTCGTCATTGCGGTCCTCGTCTGGGGCCTGCCGGTCGGTCTGGCAGTCAGAGCCGCGATCAACGGCGCCGTCTTCGCGCTCTGGCCGGTGATGTGGATCGTGGTCAACGCGATGCTGCTCTATAACATCGCGGTGACCTCCGGCCGTTTCGACGCATTCCGCCGCTGGACGCTCGAACATCTGCCCAATGATCGCCGCGTCGTGCTGGTCGCGATCGGCTTTTGCTTCGGGGCGCTGCTCGAAGGCATCGCGGGCTTCGGAACGCCGGTGGCGATCACGAGTTCGCTACTGATCCTGGTCGGATTCCCGCCGCTCGAAGCGCTGGTTTTCGTGCTGATCTTCAACACCGCGCCGGTCGCGTTCGGCGCGCTCGGCGTGCCGGTCACCGTGCTCGGCGCCGTCACGAACCTTCCCGCGGCCACGCTGGGCGCGATGGTCGGCCGGCAATTGCCGTTCATGGCGGTGCTGCTGCCGTTCTATGTCATGTTCATCTATGGCGGCATGCGCTCGCTGCGGGCGATCTGGCCCGTGCTGCTGGTCGCCGGCGGCAGTTTCGCGCTCTGCCAGTTCGTCACTTCGAACTACATCGATTATACCTTGACCGACGTGCTCGCCTCGCTCGGGTCGCTGATCGTAACGCTCGGCTTCCTGCGGGTCTGGGAGCCGGCGCCCGATCCGGAATTCGCGATAGCAAAGCACGCGATCGACGCCCGCGCGGCGAACGATGTGCCGGTCTGGCAGGGCTGGTTGCCGTGGATCATCGTCGCCGCCGTCGTCATCCTCTGGACTTCGTTGAAGATTTTCTCGATCGGCCGGATCAGTATTCCATGGCCCGGTCTCGACAAGGCGATTTCGATCACACTGTACAACAACAAGCCCTACGCCGCCGTCTATAACTTCGAGCCGCTGGCGACCGGCACGGGCATTCTCGTCGCGGCGATCATCACCTCGCTGGCTTGCGGCCTCGGCGTCGAAGGTTTTCTCTCCAGCGCCGCGCAGACCGCGCGCCAGATCTGGCTCGCCGTCGTCACGGTCTGTCTGATCGTCGCTCTCGCCTATGTCATGAACTACTCCGGCCTCGCCTATACGCTCGGCGCGGGCGTCGCCTCGGTCGGCGGGCTGTTCGTGATCCTGTCGCCGTTCCTGGGCTGGGTCGCGGTCTTCCTCTCGGGCAGCGACACTTCGGGCAATGCGCTGTTCGGCAATCTGCAAGTCGTCGCGGCCAGGCAGCTCAACCTCAACCCCGTGCTGTTCGCGGCGGCCAATTCTTCGGGCGGCGTGATGGGCAAGATGATCTCGCCGCAGAACATCGCCACCGGCGTTTCCGTGACAGATCTGAAGGGACGCGAGGGCGACGTGTTCGTCCGCACATTCCCGCACTCGATCGCGCTGACGATTATCCTGGGCCTGCTCGTCGCGGCGCAGCAATATCTCATCCCCTGGATCATTCCGGCGTTGCCTGCGGCGGCCTCCTAGAGCCCCCTTGAGTGCATCGGCACCGGTCATGGCCAGCGCGCTCGTGTTCGTCCTCGCGGTCATCGGCGCCGGCTGGATGAGACGCGCCGACCCGCGATCCAACCCGGCGGCCGCCTGAAACTGCCGGTCGCATTCGCGTTGCCGAACGGATATTTTCGTCGCGAAATCCAATACAATGATGGAGCGCAGTCGGTGCGACCGCCACGCCAATAGGAGACAACGCCATGAGTTCAAAGTCTTCGCCCTTCCCGCCGCAGTCCGAAGGCAACGTCGTCACGCACGAGGAGCTCCAATCGGCGCTTGAGTCGGACGCGTGCGCGTTGGTGGACGTGCGCGAACCCAACGAATACGCGGCCGGCCATATTCCAGGCGCGAGCAACCTGCCGATGTCGCGCTTCGACCCCGCCGAGCTGCCGAAAGGCAAGCCGATCGTGCTGGTTTGTCAGTCCGGCGGGCGATCCGCGAAAGCGCTGAACGCCGCCCTAGCCGCGGGCGTGAAAAACGTCAGGCACTACGCGCCGGGGACGGGCGGCTGGCGCGCCCGCGGCGGCCCCGTCGCAACGT
>JBAQGU010000770.1:0-8369 GCA_049287975.1 Roseiarcus sp. | reverse complement strand
AACGCCTCCAGCGCACGCTTCGTCGCGCCATCAGGATCAAAGCTCTTGGTTCTCATGGGACGAGATTGGACCAAGTGGTCTAATATGGCAAGGGAAAAAATAATGGAGAGGACACTCGAGGCCCCCGAGGGGGGCGGGGCGGCATGATCGTAGGCGAAATCTTGGCTCGCGCGTCGACCAGGGTCGTCGGCGGACCCGGTCGTCGCCGAGCCGGGGCGGGGCGCGGCCGAGGCGGAAATTTTCTGCCCTGCAAAGCCTTGAAAACCCACAAAACGGGCCAAGAATCTCGATTTTGCGCGAGACCCTCCCGCCTAGTGGGCGGCGTCCTTCAAAATGAGGTCCTCTACACTGTCATTCCCGCGAAAGCGGGAATCCAGGGCCGGCAGCATGTGCGGCCAAGTCTGGATGCCCGCTTTCGCGGGCATGACACTTGTGTCTCCACGCAGAACCGCCCCTCATTTTGAGCGACGCAGATCACTAGGGAATTACGTTGACACGACCGTATTGACCGTTTTGCCCGTCTGGCTTGCCCGGAGGGCGCGCCGTGGGCGCGTAATAAACACATCGATTTCTCTGCGGGAAAACCGAAACCCGTGCTACCGTCTTTCCATGTCGCTGAACGATCGCCACGCTTCGCCCCGCCCAGCGGGTTGTTCGAGCCGCCGGGAGGCGAAAAAATTTGGAGATGGACACTTTGGGTTTGGAACCCTTGTAACCCCTTGAAATCCCACAAAACCGCCAAAGGAATGTTTGGAAATCCTTGGACGAAAACATGCTAGATTTGGAAAGGCTTGGCAAAAAGCTTGGGCGGGCGGCGGGCGAGATCCTGCGCGCCGTTGGCGGCGCGGCTCAGCCGAACCGGCTCGCCTGGATATGGTTGCGCACCACGGGGTAGACCTGGGCATCCCAGCGGCGGCCGTTGAAGACGCCGTAGTGGCCGACGCCGGCTTGCAGGTGGTGGGATTTCATGTAGGGGCGCAGGCCTGAACAGAGGTCTTGCGCGGCGAGGGTCTGGCCGACCGAGCAGATGTCGTCCTTCTCGCCCTCGACGGTCAAGAGGAAGGTCTTGCGAATCGCGCGGGGCGCTATCGCGCGGCCCTCGTATAGCATCTGCCCCTGCGGCAGCAGGCAGCGCTGGAACACCTGATCGATCGTTTCGAGATAGAAATCCGCGGTCATGTCCATGATCGCGAAATATTCCTGGTAGAATTCCTTGATCGCGTCCGCCTTTTCGAAATCGCCGTCGATCCGATGCTCGAGGAGGTCGACGAACGCCTTGGAATGACGCTCGGCGTTCATGCTCATGAAGGCGCTGAGCTGCAGGAAGCCGGGGTAGACCCGGCGCCCGCGGCCCTCGAATTTCCACGGCACGGTTCCGATCAGATTGTCGCGGAACCACGCGTACGGCTTTTCGTTGGCGAGCTGGTTGACCTTGTTGGGCGCGATCCTGACGTCGATCGGCCCCGCCATCAAGGTCAGGCTCGCGGGCTGGACATTGGCGCCGTCCATTGCCAGGATCGCGGCCGCGGCGAGCGCCGAGACGGTCGGCTGGCAGACCGCGACGATATGGCAATCCTCGCCGATATGGCCGACGAAATCGATCAGGTGCCGGGTATAGTCCTCCAGCCCGAAGCGGCCCGTTTCGAGCCTGACGTTGCGCGGATTGATCCAGTCGGTGAGATAGACCTGATGGTCGCGCAGCATCGTCCTCAGCGTGCCGCGCAGCAGCGTGGCGAAATGGCCGGACATCGGCGCCACCAGCAGCACCTTCGGATCGTCGGCGCCGCCCTCCTTCGAAAAATGCAGCAGCTGGCAGAACGGCGTGCGCATCGCGCCGTTCTGCGCCACCGCGCGGGTCTCGCCGCGCACCTCGACGCTGTCGACGCCGTAATCCGGGCGATTGTGGGTGAAACCGGCGAGCGCCACGACTTCGTAAATTGCGGCCATGCGGGCAAGCGGGGAGGCCCACGGGCGACTCGACCAGCAGTTCAGGATCGTCTCGGCGTTCGCCGAGAGCAGGCGAACCCGATCCCCGACGTCGGCCAAGGCTTGATAGGCGTCATACATCATTGCGCGGCCCGCCGATCTTGCTCAAAACTCAAGCAAAGCACATGCCACTGGCATGGGGCTTGCTCTCTCGATCGGGGGGCGAATTCCGGAGGCCGGGCCATGGCGAGAACGACGCTGACGCTGAGCAGCAAGAACTATTCGTCGTGGTCGCTTCGCGGCTGGCTGATGACGAAGCTGGCGGGAATCGACTTCGACGAGGTGACCATAGCGCCCGACGACGCGGACGCGCGCGCCGAAATCCTGCTGCTGTCGCCATCCATTCTCGTGCCGTGCCTGACCTATGAGGGCATAAGGATCTGGGATACGCTCGCGATAGGCGAATTTCTGAACGAAATCGCGCCAAGGGCGGGGCTGTTGCCCAAAGATCGGGCAAAGCGCGCGCATTGCCGTTCGATCTGCGGCGAGATGCACTCCGGCTTCGTATCGCTGCGCCAGGCGCTGCCGATGAACATCAAGGCGCATTTTTCCAATTTCAAGGTCTGGTCGAAGGCCAAGGCCGACATCGACCGGATCGCAGCGATCTGGGCCGAATGCCTCGAGAGTGACGGCAGACCGTTCCTGTTCGGCGAGATCTCGATGGCGGATGCGATGTACGCGCCCGTCGTGAGCCGCTTTCGGACTTATGGCGTCACGCTGGAGCCCGTGTTGCAGGCCTACGCCGACCGTATCTGGGATCTCCCGGCGATGACGGAATGGCGCGAGGCGGCGCTGCTGGAAGAGGAGGAAATCGAGGAGTTGGAGGTGGAGTTCTAGATCGGCGCGATCGCCCGGCTTCCTTTAACGCAAACTCAAAGGGTTTCCGACATTCTGTTCCGCGGGGCGGCCTATGGCCCTGTGGAGGGCGTAATGTCGATGTCGGCGGCCGAAGGGGATTGCAGTGGAGTTCTCGCTTTGCGGCGGGCCATTTACGGCAAGGGCGACGCGACGCGGGCCGATCTCGAAAAGCTGATCGCGCGGGGACGCCAGGGGGGCGCGGGCCCCGAGTTTTGCAACCTCATCGCCGAGGTCGCCAGGGACGCGCTGGTGCGTCAGGTCGATCCGGTCGGCTATGTGACCGAGGCCGACGCGGCCTGGCTGGTCGCGCGGCTGGGCGAAGGCGGCGGACTCGCCTGCCGCCCGGAATTCGAGATGTTGAAGGCGATTTTCGGCCATGCCGTGAGCGTGCCGCCTGACCTGACCGCGTTCGCAGTGCGCGAAGTCGAGAAGGCGATCCTGACCGGCCGTCGCAACGCGACAGGCGGCCTCGATCATCCGCCCGGCGTCGTCACCCGAGAGGACGTCGAGGCCTTGCGCGCGATGGCTTTCGCCCCGACCCGAGGCTCCTCCCTGCACGTGGACAAGGGCACGGCCGAAGCGCTGTTCGACATCGCCCACGCGACTGCGAACGCCGCCAACGCCCCTGAATTCGCCGACTTCTTCGCCCACGCGGTCGGCAATTATCTGATCGGCGTCGCGTTTTCGGGCACGCCCGATCGGGACGAGGTGCTGCGACACGAAGCCGAACTCGAAAAGCCGACCGGATACGGCGAGTTTGTCGCCGCGATGGCCCATGCCCCCTCGCGGGCGGAGATCGCCGATGCGCTCGAATCGACCGAGGCCGAGGAAGAGGACGCTTGGTTCCGCCAGAATCTCGAGACCGAGCGGCGGCTCGCCGACGCGGCGAACGTCCGCGGCGATCAGGCCGATTGGGTCATCGCGCATCTGACGCGCGGCGGCCCGCTGACCGAGGCCGAGGAACGGCTCTTGAAGTTCCTGCTCGACGAGGCGGCCTCGACGCCGCCGCAACTGACGGCGCTGCTGGAAAGGGCGGCTTGAGGGCGGGAGCTAATTTACATCTCCCGACGGGCCAGAGTGCCCTGGTCGCAGGGAAAAATGCAGGGAATTTCGCGGAATTCGGGCGGTTTTCGCGGAAATCCGTCTCGAAAACGTTTGCAAATTCAGTATGTTCGAGATGAATTCCCCACGCGGGTGTGCAGGGAAGTATTTCGCGCGAGCAGGGAAGTATTTCCACTTTTCCCTCGGAGCAGGGAATTTCGCAAATTATTACGGACTGTCTCTGCGATAGGCCCACAGCGCCCGCCTCGAGACCCTGAAAGACGCCTTGTCGGCTGGCTGGCGGGGGCATGCGCCCTGCGGCGAGGTCGAATAAACGCGGTCGACGGCCAAATGCCGCTACCAGGCCGAGCTGAGCCTGGAGACGCTGGTCTGGACGCGCGGGCGCAACAGCCCTCGGCAACCGCATGATGTGCCCGCGCTGCGGTAACTGCCGCGTCAAGTTATGTCCGGGCCCGGTTTGCCGACGATGGCCAGCGGGGACTTGCCGCGCGTCACGTAGAGGCCCTAACCCGGGGCAATTGCGCAAGGCCGACCTGGGTCGAGCACTTTCCTACGGAAGTAAAGTGTCACCTATGTCGCCGACCACGAGAACCATCGCGTGCCGGTTTTCGGTTACGTTGACAGTGCACTTTATTAATTCATCTGTCATTGCGCGGATGGAAAAGTGCACTGTAACCGTATTCCGGGAATCGACCATGCCCCCGATCGTTCGGAATGTGACTTGTGCCACGTCAGACCGCACGAGGTCGGTCTACTCCTGAAACAGCGACGCGTTCAATCGTTTAGGCGCCGCCGATGCCTCATCTGGAGGGCCTCGTGCAATGGCAGACGACTATTTCGAGACATGCCTCGCCGTGGCCCTCTTCCTCTACCTCGCCGGAATGTTCATTGTCCAATCTTGTGATTCGGGGCATTTTCATGCGGCTACGTTGCAATTTCGCTCGCGCGCTGGCCATATCTCGCGGCCTGCCCGAACCCGTCTACCCGAAACCTGCGACGCCCGAAGACGTCGCCGAGGCAGTCGTCTTCGCGCCGCGCTATAGTGGCCGAAAAAAGATCCGCGCCCCTCCGACGAGAGCGTGGAATTACGGTTAACCCCTTTAGGAGCGCATCCGATCGTGCATGGGACGCTAGGTCTATTGGGGGGTTGAGTAATGGTCACCGTAACCTTTTCTTGTGTGTTCTGAGAGGTCGAATGGGATGACAGTAAGTGGGGATCGATTGTGGCAGCATTGGGCGACGAAAGGCGCCGTTCTGCCGCAACTAGATCGTTATCGCGAGCGGGGTTCCTGTCATTGCGAGCGACAGCGAACACATGCGCGAGTTCGGCGAAGGGTTGGTCCGACGTCGCGGCGATCGAAGGCTTCGATCACAATCGACAGCAAGGCGGAAAATCTAGACCGCGCGGTCAACCATCACTTCGATCAGCTTCGCGCCCGGCCTGTTGAAGGCTGATCGCAGAATATCAAGACCGTCTGCTGCGTCGATGCGAATAGCCTCGACGCCAAGCGCCGTCGCTATCCCCGTGAAATCAACGGCCGGATTTGCAAAGTCCATCCCGACGAAATGATCGTCGCCGTGGAACGCGCGCAGCCGTTGTTTGATGATGCGATAGCCGCCATTGTTCACGAGCACGACCGTCAGCGGCAGCCGGTGATGAGCGGCGGTCCAAAGCGATTGGATGGAGTACATCGCGCTTCCGTCTCCCGAGTAGCAGATGACAGGCCGCTCGGAATTGGCGAGGCTGACTCCGACCGAGGCTGGCAGGCCCCAGCCGATTCCACCCGACGCGAGCGCGTGATAGCCGAAGCGATCACGATGGGCTCGCAAGTGCGGTATATATCGGGACGATGTCAGGCCTTCGTCCACGAGAATGGCATTTGGCGGCATCGCCTCGACGACCTGAAGTGCAAGCCAGTCAGGGTCGATTGGGCAATTCGCGCGCTTTAGCGAAATTTGATCGATGACAACTTGGCGTCTTGACGACCAGTTGTTCAGCCGCAATTTCATAATGCCTTCCTCCGCTCGCTCACGGAGGATTGCTCCCCCGGACGACGTCAGCGCAGGAACAAGAACTCGAAGCGTCTCTTTGACGTCCGCCTTCACTGCAATCTCCACGGGAAAGTTTTTTGCGAGATCGCCGTCGACCAATCCGATCTGAACGATTGGCATGCCGTCGCGAAGCGGCGCGTACTCGCTGAAGACCGACATGCGGACCGGATCGGCGCCGAGGACGATCAGCAAATCATGAGCGCCGATGATCTCGTTGGTCTGTCTCTGAACTCGCGGCAAGGGGCCCATAAAGCATGGATGCTCCGAAAGAAAATGCGCCCCGTAAGCGACGGTCTGCTGATAGACGGGAGCCCCCAGGACGCTCGCGAAACGTGCGGCGTCGTCGAGCGCATCGCTCTTCACGATTTCATCCCCTACGACAATCACGGGACGTTCGGCGGACAGAATCCGGCGTACCAGCGCTTGCAACGCCTCCGCCGACGGCGCCACACGCGTATCGACACGCGTCGGACGGCCGAGATCAATCCCGGCCTCAGCATTGAGAATGTCACCGGGCAGCGAGATGAATACCGGTCCGGTGGGTGGCGTCGTCGCGATCTTGGCCGCGCGTCGTACGATTCGTGGCAGGTCTTCCAGACGCGTCACCTCCACGGCCCACTTTACGAGCGGCTCGGCCATGCGGACCAGAGAGTCATAGAGCATGGGCTCCATGAGCCCGTGCCCCTGCTCCTGCTGTCCGGCAGTTACGATTATTGGCGTGCCGGTGAATTTCGCGTTGTAGATCGAGCCCATGGCGTTGCCGAGACCGGGCGCGACATGCACGTTGCAGGCGACGAGCCTTCCGGAGGCTCTGCTGAACCCGTCAGCGATCGCCACCACGAGGCTCTCCTGCATCGCCATTACGTAGGTTAGCTCTGGATGTTCTTTGAGCGCGTGCATGATCGGAAGCTCGGTTGTCCCGGGGTTTCCGAACAGGTGGGTGATACCCTCATCTTTCAAGAGGCTGAGGAAAGCCGAGCGGCCTGTGATGCGGTTCATGAGCGACTCCGTGATTCGGCAACGCGGCAGAGCATATATGCGGTGTGCATGATGGACCACGAAACATACTCACAGCCGAACCGAAAACCAAAGGAGGTTGCAAATGAATAGGCTCGCCCAATGTCATTGCGGGTCGCTTCGCGCGAACATGTCCGGCGACCCTCTCATGGTGAGCCTATGTCACTGCCGCGATTGCCAGCGAAGGACTGGAGCGTTGGCGGGCAGTGGCGCCATTTTTCAGAAGGCTCAGGTCACAATCGAAGGGGATCGCAGGGTTTTCGAGCGAGACGGACAGGAAGGGCGCAAGGTTCGCTTTCACTTCTGCCCGTCTTGCGGAACATCGTTGTATTGGGAGGGAGATTTCCGGCCGGGCTGGTGCGTCGTCGCTGTCGGCGCATTCGCAGACCCGACATTTCCGCCGCCTTCGGTGTCTGTCTTCGAAGAATCGAAACATGCTTGGGTTCAGCTTCCTGATGGAATGAAGCATGCCCAACGCGGGCTTGTCCCGTCGGCGGCAAAGCTCGATGCCGAGCCGCGTGACGATTAGCCGTGGTTGAGTTTACGGGGACAGGGTTTACGGGACGTATTGCATGATATGAGACCACGATTACGAGGACGTGCGGCAGCGCGCCGTTTGGAACACCGTGCAAAAGCATCTTCAGCCCCTGCTAGCAGCCTGTCGGACTTAGTTGGACGAGAAGAGTTTGTGGAGGACAGGCGCCGCTCGGCCGAGTAGAATCGTTTAACTGATTCGCGGTCCCACTACGAACTGAGCTGCATGAGCAATTTCCGGGCGATCGATCGGAAGACGGGGTATCTGCTTCCGGCCTCGGTCGACGAATGGCTGCCCGAGAAGCACTTGGCGCGATTCATTGTCGATGTGATCGACGGTCTCGACCTTGGCCGGATGAGCCGGGCGTATCGCGGGACCGGTTCGGCTTCGTATCATCCGCAGACGTTGTTGAGCATTTTGGTTTACGGCTATGCGACGGGGGTGTTCTCCAGCCGCAAGCTGGAGCGGGCGACCTGGGATTCGGTGGCGTTTCGTTACATTGCGGGCGGCGAACATCCCGACCACGACACGATCGCGACGTTTCGTCGGCGCTTCCTGAAAGACATCGAGAAGCTGTTCGTGGATGTCCTTCGGCTCGCGCGCGAGATGGGCGTGCTGAAGATGGGCACGATCGGGCTCGACGGGACGAAGATTCACGCCAACGCGAGCCGGCACAGCGCGCTTTCCTATGAGCACGCGGGCAAGATCGAAGCGCAATTGAAAGCGGAGGTCGCCGATCTGATGGCCAAGGCCGATGCGGCGGACGCGACCGAGATTCCCGATGGAATGTCGATCCCCGACGAACTGGCGCGGCGCGAGGAGCGGCTGCGCAGGATCGCCGAGGCGCGCGCGACGATCG
>JBAQGU010000769.1:0-2087 GCA_049287975.1 Roseiarcus sp. | reverse complement strand
TCATCCCGGTTCAAAATGTCAGGAATCATTCCGGTTGCACCCGTGAGACGATCCCGCGCGAAACCCTTCGGCCGCAATGGTTTGAAACAACCGCGGCGACAACGCGCCGAAGGGGGCGTCACCCGTGGCTATCCGCCGAACCGGTAATTTACACCAACACGGACCATGTTTATCGACTCGGTGCTAGATCCGGCGACGGCGCCGGTCCATATATATTCCAACTTCGCGCTCCAATTCGGCGTGAATCCGTACTCGATGCCAACTCCCGCCGCGGCGCCGGGACGAAATTGGGAATTCGAGCAATTGGGCAGACTGATGGTTCCGCAGCCGACCGGACCGCTCAACACGCTGCCTCTGGCTTCGCCGTTCAACGCCGCGACGCCGAACGTACTATAGAACAGCCAATTGTTAGCCGCGTAGCCGATCCGCGATCTCGCGGTGAACAAAGCGTCGTTCCGCGACTCGAGGCGCAAGTTAGTGCCTGGTAGGAGCGGGATCCTCGCGGTCGACGACCCGTTGATTCCGGCCCAATCGCCGTCAGCCTCGACGCCGAGAACGACATGACTGACTTGGACCTGGCCGCCGACGGTTCCGCCAAACATAGCCCCGTTGACGTTGAAACTGTTGTTTTGCCCAAACTGTGGAGCTATCAAGCCGAGCGGGTTCTGGTTCCCCCAGCCGTAGCCTGCATTGCCGCCCACATAAAACCCCGTCCAATTGTAAGCCGATACCGGCGAAAGCATCGACGGCGGCGCCGACCTTATGGGCAAGTCCGCCGCGAAAGCGGGACCTCCCAGGGCTACTACAATTGCAGCGGCCAAAGCGTTATTGGAGGTCATCTACAAACTCCTATTCGGAAACACACGGGATCAAACAACACTGTTGTTAGAATAAAATACACCAACCACGCTCCATGTGGTGACATTTATATCACGCCAGTTCGAGGACAGTTTGCCAGAAACAGCACATATTCCGCAAGGACCATCGTCTCTACTCAAAAACTGCAACGATTGATCAATTTGTGCAAGGTCCGCGAGTCGGGCGGGCGATCCATGTCAACTAATGGACGGCCTATCGGGTAGATCGCTGAAGCGGACGTGGAGCGCTGAAGGGCGCCGACTGATCGCACCCATGCAGGTCATTGGGCTAGTCTTGCGCGGCTTCTCGAAAGCAGACACTCGCATGCAACCGGCTGACGACGCCCCCGATGCAAGCACAACCACACCTCATTCAATTTCGAGACAACTATTGCGGGTTCCTGCCCGCATGGGCGACATACTGTCCGCTCTAGCTGCGTCGTTGCGAGGGCTTCGATGTGAGGATGCGTCGGTATGTGTGGGGCTTCCGAGCGACATAGACGAGGCCGAATTGGAGACGAACCGAGATTTGGACGATTCAGTCGTCCGACAACTCCGGCGTACGCTCGAGGTTGTCGATAAAAAACAGAGCAGGATCGACGACGTCTATGCAAGCGCGGTGCGTCTCGCCATCGCAAGTCGCTTGCTCAGCCTGCGTTCGGATCGGTCAATCACCGGACCTGCCAGCCCGCGAGGGCGCAGGAAAACGGCGCTTCCCAGATGGCGCGCAAGGCGGGTTGTCGAGTATGTCGATGCCCATCTCGACGAACCGATCTCTCTTTCCGATCTCGGGGCGGCCGCCGGGCTCAGTCGGAATTACTTTGCGGCGCAATTCAGGGTCGCCACGGGTCTTCGCCCCCACGAATTCCTGCTGCGAGGGCGGATCGAACGGGCGCAGAAGATGCTTGTCGAGACAAACGCGCCGCTAGCGGAAATCGCCTTCAGCATCGGCTTCCGGACGCAATCCCATTTCTCCACGGTTTTTAAGCGCCTCGTTGGTTGGTCGCCATATCGCTGGCGTGACGCGAACAAGCGCGAAACAAGCGTTTCGGAGAACGCCTGCGGAGTCGATAGTCACGCGATATGCCTTACAACCCCAATAGTGCAGCAGCCAACTTGAACTTTACGCAAAGGGGATTTCATGAGTAGCCAAAAGACCGTCGGCCGAGGATTGTCGATTAGGGTGACACTTTGCTCAACCCCCTCAGGCGCGCATCGACTCCGATCGCG